>CAZSZH010000027.1:0-32839 GCA_964610785.1 uncultured Flavobacterium sp.
TTTTCCATATTAACAATTTAACTATAGGTTAATTTTACCCACAAAGTATATTGTGGCAAAGTTCTAAATCTTTTAAATGTAAATCAAGTACTTTATTGTATGCTTTTCTTCTGTAACCTCCAAACAAAGATATAGTGAGTGGTAAGGGCTTTTTAATAATTAGACTTGTTTCTTTAACAAAGCAATACACCATTTCACTTGCCTTCAACCATTCTTTTGTAGTCAACTGTCCTCTCATATCATCTAAATTATGAGAATCAGCACCTTTGCAATGCACCAAATAGTGAATATTATTATTGATTATTTGCTTTTGAAGAATTTCCAAACGATGTTCCAAATCTTTTAAATAGGATTTGTGTTGATATATTGGATTAATGTTACAACCTATTGGAATTGCTTCATTTAAATCAGAAACAAAATTTCTGCTATCTTCAATACTATTACCATAATGTCCATCTAAATCTAAATACGCTCCCTTTAATCCAGTATCTCGATATATCTTTACAGATGAAATTACCTGACCTGAAAATGTACAAAATGCACTACCACTATTTGGATTTGCATGATGAAAGCCACTTGTTGGCGTAAAACATATTTGATATGGATTTTCAATACTGGATTTTATAGCATTATACAAAGAAGCATTTGTATATGTAACCGTTTCTGCAAACTGCTTTGTCCATTTTAAACCATTATTTTCACACAAAGGCTTTTTACCTTTAAAAAAAGCATCAACATATTTTTCGGAATGACCGATTAAAAAATCGTCTTTCTCAAAGGGTTCAAAGTCTGAAAAAACATCAATATTTTCTTCAAACCCGTTAAGTTTCAAGTATTCCATAAATAGCTTTGGTTTATTGGGCGACATAGAATAATTACTTTCTATTTGCTCGTTTAAAGCCATTTTAGGATTGTAAAAAGTTAGTATTTTATTTTTCCTCATTTTTTGGTTTAAGTGAAATCAAGTCTGATGCTAATCGCTTATTACTATCCATTACTTTAGCATAACTTCTTGTTGTTTTAATATCTTGATGCCCCATTAATTCTTGAACAACAGATAATGAAACCCCTTTATTTAATAACAATGTGGCATAAGTATGTCTTGCACAATGGAATGTTATTTCTTTTTTTATTCCAGCAAAAAACACCCATTGTCTTAACATAGTATTCATCCAACTATTGTAATTCAAATTTTTAAAAACTCGTTCTTCTGAATTTTGAATTTCTCCTAAAATCTCTATGGATTCATCTGATATTTGATGGTATTGCAATCCCTTTGTTTTTTTTCTATGAAAAACAATTTGCCATTTTCCATCATTGTCTTTCGTTAAATTATTCCAATGTATTTTCATTATATCCGCATAAGCCATCCCAGTTAAACAGCTAAATAAGAATGCTTTTTTTAGTTCATGGTTTTTACATTCTGTTTTAGTCAATAATATCAGTTCATTATCTGTCAAATATTGTTTAATTGGTTCTTCTCGTGTTGGAGACTTCATCTTATGAGCATAATCTATATCAATAAGTCTATCCCTAAAAGCTTCATGAACTGCATGTTTTATTAAATTGAAATAACGTTGTGCTGAAGTACCTTTAAGCTTTTTATCTACAGTTAAAAAATGTTTTAAGTTTTCTAAATAATCTCTATTTAATTCATTAAAATGCAATCCATTTGGGCTAAATTCCAAAAGTTGTTTATAAGCACTTCTCCAACCATCATAATTAGTTCCTAACACTTCTCTTTTATCTACAATGTTTTTGAAATATTTCACAAAGTTTATTTCCTTTTTCTTTGAAGTATGAAAGCCAATTTCATTGCGTTGAATCTTTAGTGTCAATTCAGCTTTCATAGTTTCAATCATTTCATTGGTTTCTTTATTGTGGTCTTTTTCTAACCTTGTTTTAGACTTATCATATAAAAACAATCCTGATTTTTTTCTTTGCCTTGTTCCATTTATATAATAGTCTAGATAGATATTGCTTTGCCCTTCTGTAGAAGGCCTTAAATAAGTGTTTACTTTCATATTATGACTTTATTAAAAATTTACGTGTACTTAATTGTTTTACTTCAACTTTATTTTCTTTTATCCATCGGCTTAAAGTTTTCCTGCTTATGCCTTTTAAATTACAATAATCTTCAACTGGAATAAATTCTGCCTTTATAATTCTATTAGTTTGAATTAATTGTGATATAGTAAATTGAATTTGATTTAATGCTTCTGTATGGATATTAAGTTGATTCTTTACAAATTCTTCAAAATTCACTTCAATTAATACTTCATTTCTTTTATTTACTTTATATGCTCTCGATGCACAACTATGACTACAGTATTTAGTTGTTCTTTTTTGAGCTTTAAACTCGTTTCTACAAAACAGACAAATCTTGTCGTAATTTCTTAGCGAAGTCATAATAAAGGGACATAGACATACCATTAGTGGACATAAGCGGACATTGAAATTTTTGAAATATTTTTTTTGTCACAATTAGACACAAATGATTTATTTGTGTCCAAATATATTCAATATATTGGACACAAAAAAGGATTAAATGAAAAAATAAGAAAAATAAAATTTGTAAGATGCTGATTTACATTGCTTTTAGTTGCAGATGTTTGCGGATGTTTTCAATGGTCATTTTCCGATACAGAAATTAGCGAAAATATTTCCTAACAATTCATCATTGGTGACTTCGCCAGTGATTTCGCCAAAGTAGTATAAGGCTTGTCGAATATCAATCGCCATGAGGTCGGAGGGAAGATTAGCATCCAATCCGAATTTGACTTTTTGTATTTCTTCTAATGCTTTCAGTAAGGAGTCGTAATGCCTTGTATTAGTGATAATAGTCTCGTTATTGCGAAGGGCTCCAGTGTTGACAAAAGACAACAAAGTATTTTTGAGTTCGTCGATGCCGATTTTGTTTTTGGCGGAAATCTCAATGACTAATGGATAATTAATAATGGATAATTGTCTGTCAAATTGTACTTTTTGTTCCAAATTTAACGTATCCATTTTATTGGTAACCACAATTAACGGCTTTAGTGGGAATTGATTTTTAATCTTTTCAATTTCAATTTTTACGGTATTCTCATTATCAAGTATCAATTGTAAACTATCAATTAAAAAAAGCACCACCTGTGCCTGTTCTATCTTCTCAAAAGTCTTTTTAATTCCGATACTTTCTACAACATCAATTGTTTCACGTATTCCTGCTGTATCGATGAATCTAAATCCAATTCCATCAATGACCAATTCGTCTTCAATGGTGTCGCGAGTCGTTCCAGCAATATCCGAAACAATAGCACGTTCTTCATTCAATAATGCATTCAATAAGGTTGATTTTCCCACATTGGGTTCACCCACAATCGCCACCGGGATGCCGTTTTTAATGACATTTCCAAACGAAAAAGAGTCGATTAATCGTTTTAAAACAAATTCAATCCGATTTAATAAATCCTGAAATAGGGTGCGGTTTGCAAATTCAACATCCTCTTCCGCAAAGTCCAATTCGAGTTCGATTAACGAAGCAAAATTTAAGAGTTCTCCCCTCAATTTGGCAATTTCGTTGCTAAAACCGCCACGCATTTGTTGCATCGCAATTTGATGACTTGCTTCATTATCACTCGAAATCAAATCCGCAACCGCCTCCGCTTGCGATAAGTCCAGTTTTCCGTTCAAGAACGCACGGAGCGTAAACTCACCGGCTTGTGCCATTCGGCATCCTTTTCGGAGTAATAACTGAATGATTTGTTGTTGAATATAAGTTGAACCGTGACACGAAATCTCAATTACATGTTCACCGGTATAGGAATTTGGATTTTTGAAAATCGAAACCAACACTTGATCATATACTTTAGTACCCTCTACAATAGTTCCCAAATGAATCGTATGGGTTTTTTGTCGCGTAATATCCTTTCCTGAAACCGATTGAAAAACTTCGGAAGCGATGGTAATAGCATCATTCCCCGACATACGAATAATCGCCACGGCACCCGCACCAGAAGGAGTAGCCAAGGCAACAATAGTATCAGTATAGATCATAATCTGTTTTTTTTGAGGGACAAAGATACCAATAATTTTTAATGGTGGGATAGAGGGTGGAGTTTGTAGGTTGTGGGTTTTAGGTTGAAGTGAGTGCGTTATAAGGTTATGAATTATGAGTTGTCAGTTGTGGGTTGTAGGTGTTAGGTTGAAATGAATGAGTTATGAGTTTATGAGCTTTTGCTCAACTGACCACTAACTACTGAGGACTAAGGACTTATTATACAAGTTTATAAGGTGATGAGGTTATAACGAGCTGACCACTGACTACTAAGGACTAAGGACTTATCTTATAAGGTTATGTGAGTTTTGAGTTAATAATCAAACTAGGAATTAAAAACCGAACACTTTACCAGTATTCTTTTCCATCCAGTCTCCCTCTCCTTTGTAGAGGGCCGGGGAGAGGATTTTTTTTAGTTTATAAGGTTATGAGTTTATAAGGTTATGCTCCACCTACAACCTACCACCTACAGCCTACCACCTACAACTAAGGTTCTACATGTTTAAAACCCGTTACCAACATCATCATAACGTTAAATATATGTAAATATGACGATTATCATATTATTAAGCTAGTAATAGAATTACTTTTACAATAGATAACCAATACTTCATTATTATGAAAAAGATTTTATTTCCAACTGATTTTTCTTCTGTGGCAACCAATGCTTTTATACACGCTTTGGGTTTGGCAAAATTGATTCATGGTGAATTAATTTTATTGCATACATACGAATTGCCTATTGTTGACAATCAATTTGCTCCTCAAAATTATAAAGAAGTTTTTGATACTTTAGAATTAATTAAATTTGAGAGATTTAAAGATGAAGTTCCTAAATTACGTCAGATTGCAATAGAAAATAATTGTGAACATATCAAACTAAGTCATATACTCATGGATGGTGATTTGATGTATAATATTAAAGAGATTATTAAAGATAACCCGATTAATTATGTTGTTATGGGAACGTCGGGTGCCAGTGGATGGAAAGAGATGTTTTTAGGAACCAATACGGGCGAAGCTATTTCAAATCTAACCATTCCTATTTTGAGTATTCCAGAAACAGCTAAATACACTAAAATAGAGACTATTGGGTTTACCACAAGATTTAGAGAAAAAGACAAAGTTGCCTTAACCAATGTACTTAAAATCGCCAAATTAGCAGGTGCTATGGTAAAATGCTTGTATGTGCAAACGAAAGATTCAGATAACACTCCAGCAACGTTTAAAGAGTGGGAAGACCATTTTAAAAAAGAACCCGTTCAATTTTTTATCCTTCCTAGTGAGGATATAAATAAAACGATAGAAGAATTTATTAATCATCAAAATATCGATGTCTTGGCCATGCTCACCTACAAACGCAATTTCTTTCAATGGATGTTTACCACGAGTTTTACCGAAAAAATGTCGTATCACTGCAACATTCCGATACTCGCCATGCACGAATAAAAAATAACCACAGCTTCACAGCTATGATAAAATTATTTAAAATCTGTGCATCTGTGGCTACACTTTATTATCGGGCGTTGTACACATGTAAAGCCTCTTTAAGAATCGTTACCGAACGCACTAAATCTTCTTTTTTCAAGACATACGCAATACGAACTTCATTCAAGCCTACATTAGGTGTAGAATAGAACCCAGCCGCTGGAGCTACCATTACGGTTTCGCCATTCAAGTCATACGATTCTAACAGCCATTGTGCAAAATTATCGGCATTTTCGACTGGGAGTTGCGCGATGCAGTAAAAAGCTCCTTTGGGAGTCCCTACTTTGATACCTTCAATTTTTTGCAATTCGGCAATCAAAATATCACGTCGTTCTTTATATTCTTCAATAACTTCGGTAAAGTAACTTTGTGGGGTTTCCAAGGCCGCTTCACTGGCAATTTGAGCAAATGTTGGCGGACTCAAACGCGCTTGTGCAAATTTCATTGCCGTTGCCATGACTTCTTTGTTTTTAGATACAATACACCCAATTCGGGCGCCACACATGCTGTATCTTTTGGAAACAGAATCAATCATGATGGCATGTTCTTCAATTCCGGGAACATTCATCACCGAATGATGTTTCTCAGACGCATCATAAATAAACTCGCGATACACTTCATCGGCAATCAAGAACAAATCGTATTTTTTGACAATAGCCGCCAATTGTTGAATTTCTTCTTGAGAATATAAATAGCCGGTTGGATTTCCGGGATTACAGATTAGAATGGCTTTGGTTTTAGCGGTAATTAATTTTTCAAAAGCCGCAATAGGAGGTAAGGCAAACCCTTCGTCGATAGTGGAAATTACTGGGACTACTTTCACACCCGATGCTGTAGAAAATCCATTGTAATTGGCATAAAAAGGTTCCGGAATAATGATTTCATCGTCAACATCCATGGTGCTTCCCATAGCAAACAATAAAGCTTCCGAACCACCTGTGGTAATAATGATATCAGCCACTTCAATCGGCAATCCATGCGTTTTATAATAGTCAGAGAGTTTGGTTCTATAACTTTCAAAACCCGCAGAGTGACTGTATTCTAAGACTTTAATATCTGCATTTTTAACTGCATGTAACGCTACTTCGGGCGTTTTAATGTCGGGTTGACCAATATTTAAGTGATAGACTTTATTTCCTTTTTTCTTTGCAATGTCGGCATAAGGCACCAATTTTCTAATTGGTGATTCTGGCATTTGTGCTCCTTTGTGTGAAATTTTTGGCATGATAAAAAGTTTAGTAATGCAAATTTGCGATTTTTTTGTCACATATTGTGTCAAAAGTGTATTTACAAGACAAATATTTGCTTAAATTTATGAAAAATTTATTTTGAAAAAATCAATTCTTTTTGTTTTTCTTCTGATGCTTTGTGCGCAAATTGTTAGCGGACAAGAGGGCTTTCATTTTGATACCAACAAGAATACAATTTCGATTCCTTTCCAATTAATCAATAATGTAATCATTATTCCCGTAACGGTGAATGGAGTTTCGATGAATTTTCTTTTAGATACAGGTGTTGAAGACACGGTATTATTTAGTCTTGATGATACCAATGAAGTCAGTTTCTCCCAATTAGAAAAAATCAAAATTAGAGGCTTGGGCAGTAATGATTCTTTTGTTGGGTATAAGTCTATGCATAATAATGTGATGATCAATAGGTACACCGATACAAATCACGATATCTATTTAGTATTAGATCAAAATATTACTATTGCTGCTCAAATTGGATTTCCTGTGAATGGTATTTTGGGGTATCATTTTTTTAAAAATCATGTGGTCAAAATCAACTATGTTACGACTACAATTACCGTCTATCGAGACGCTGTTAAAGGATTGAAGCGCGTACATAAAAACTATGTGAAATTTCCAATAGAACTCATTAATAATAAACCTTATATCGTTTGTAAATCCTCTTTTGAAGACCAACAAAGCCCTGTTATTTCTAAATTATTGCTTGATACAGGCAATTGTGATGCCTTATGGTTTTTTAAGCAAAATAATGAAAGGATTATCATTCCGAAAAAAAACATCGAGGATTACCTCGGCAGTGGTTTTAGTGGTGAGATTTATGGAAAACGAGGAAAAATAAAGGAACTAGAGTTAAGTATATTCAAATTTTCAAATCCGATAGCTGCCTTTCCTGACTCCATTGCTACTTCTAATTTGGACAAGAATACGGGACGAATTGGTTCTGTTGGCTCCGAAATAATGCGTCGTTTTACAGTAGTATTGAATTATTCAGCTAATGAAGTATATTTTAAGAAAAATCACCATTTTGATGACTCCTTCCATAGCAATATGTCTGGAATAGAAATTCAGCACAAAGGGTTGCAATGGATTAATTCGAGTTATGAAGAGAATCCTGCACTAAGTAATAATCTTTTTAATGGTAGTGGTGAAAAAATAATCAACAATCTCAAATATCGATTTGAATTAAAACCTGTCTATGTCATTACCAATATTCGTAAAAATTCACCTGCAGCGATTGCTGGTCTTCAAAAGGAAGATGTTATAGTTGCCATTAACAAAAAAAATGCTTTTAATTTTACCTTGCAAGAAATCAATGAGTTATTAAAATCAGAGGAAGGTAGAATAATTGAATTTGAAATTGAACGAAACGAAATCAAGTTATCATTCAGAATAGAACTTCAGGATGTTTATTGATGGTAAAAAAAAAAGAATAATTGTTTTACAATGCATTTTATTAATTCTTTTTACATTTCATTGAAAAGCCAATATTTCAAGAAGATTTTTTTTAAAGCCTTTGGGCATTCTATTTTCAAATAACTTTTATTCTTATTTCATTTATAAGTGTGATTTATGTAACATTTCATTTTATTTATGTAACCGCTTTACCGATACTAATTACAACTTTGCTTATAGGTAATTTTAAAGTTTAAAATTGACTTAAATAAAAAGTTCTTATGAAGTTATTCATCAAATATATGGTTAGTACGCGATGCAAAATGGTTGTAAAAGAAGAACTAAAAAAAATAGGGCTTCATTTTATCATTGTTGATTTGGGCGAAATAGAAATCATGGAAAATATCTCTGATGATAAACGTGCGTTATTAAGAAAAGGATTAGCTCTTTCGGGATTGGAATTAATGGATGACAAAAAAGCCATTTTGATTGAGAAAATCAAGAATGTTATCATCGAGATGGTGCACTATTCTGATGAGATGCCAAAAGTAAATTACTCGGATTACATCAGTGAGAAGCTCCATCATGATTATACGTATTTATCTAATATTTTTTCGGAAGTAAAAGGAATAACGATTCAACAATTCATCATTACGCATAAGATTGAACGTGCCAAAGAGTTGTTGCTTTATGACGAATACAACCTCACAGAAATATCCTATAAGCTTAACTATAGTAGTGTCGCCCATTTATCCAATCAGTTTAAAAAAATTACAGGTCTTTCACCTACTTATTTCAAGCATTTAAAACAAAAGCGCAACCAAAATTTAGAAAACATCTTGTAGCCACCTTTCGTAACGTTCATGCACTATCATTTGATAGTGTTTTTTTATGCCTAAAAATCTGTAAATGTGGGATAGGTGTAATTTATTTAAAGTAAGTTGTAAATCTTCACGAAGTCCATTGTCGCATCTTTGTACTATAAGAAATCAACATTTAAATAATTACTATTATGGAAGCAAAAAGCAACAAAAGTACCGAGGTATTCAAAATTTCTGGGGATTGGAGTCAACAAGCCAATGAGCTTAAAGACAGATACCCTAGTCTTACCGATTCCGATTTAAAATTTGAACGTGGAAGAGAAGAAGATTTAATTAAAAGAATAGTATTGCGTCTTCATAAAAAGCGTGAAGAAGTAATTAATATTGATAAAAAAAGTACAACCTGCAACAGTATAATATTGACTTGATTATATGGGCAACGTAGACTTTACGAGATACTACGAATACATGTAAAAGCCAAGTAAAAACGCAGGAATTTAAACTCCTGCGTTTTTTTATTCATTACAATCAAGTCTTATGATAACAGTCACTAAACACGGAATTATTCTTGAAAAAACAGCCTTATCTTTTGAAAATGATAGTGTGCTTAATCCAGGAGTATATCAAGAAGGAAATACAGTTCATATGTTGTATAGAGCAGTTCGAAATGGTAATTATTCAACTATTGGATATTCTAAATTAGAAGGGCCATTAAAAATAGTAGAGCGTGATAACACACCCTTAATGATTCCTTATTCTGAAAATGCTTCCAAAGGTATTGAAGACCCACGAATTGTTAAGATTGATGGGGTTTATTACATAACATATACCGCCTACAACGGAATCAATGCTTTGGGGGCTTTGGTTACATCAACCGATTTAAAAACTTTTGAAAGAAAAGGAATTATTGTTCCAAAAATCACATTTGATGAGTTCAAGCGATTGGCAGAATGTAATAATTTAGTCAATGTGAAGTACTTTCGACATGTTAGACATTTTGAAGTCGATGAAGGAATTTACTTGTGGGATAAAGATGTTCTTTTTTTTCCGAGAAGGATAGGAGGTCAGTTGGCTTTTTTTCATAGAATACGTCCCGGAATTCAGTTGGTTAAGGTCAATAGTCTTGAGGAACTCACTAAAGAGTTTTGGAATCATTATTTTCTGCATTTTAACGAACATATTGTTATGGATCCTATTGGTGTCAACCATGAATCGGGTTATATTGGAGCAGGGGCGCCACCTATAGAAACCGAATTGGGTTGGTTGCTCATCTATCATGGAGTTTATGATACTTCGGCAGGATATATTTATTCTGCGGCAGCTGCCTTGTTAGATATTGATGACCCTACTAAAGTCATTGCTCGGTTGATAGATCCTTTGTTTGTTCCAGAATTTGAATATGAATTGAATGGCGTGGTCAACAATGTGGTTTTTCCAACAGGAACAGCATTATTTGATGATACCCTGTACATTTATTATGGAGCTGCCGATAAGTGTATTGCTTGTGCATCAGTAAGTCTAAAAGAGTTATTACAAGAATTAATAGTAAATAAAGTGAATCATGAACAGTAATTTTTTTCCTGTTTTAAATAACAGTTTAATTGTTTATAAAGAAGCAATTCAAAATAGCTTGAATCTTGGTTTTAATAAAAAAATGGAAGTTAAGAAAACGCTAATTCCGTTTATTCATAAACCATTACCTGAGATTTTATTCATTACGTCTTATCCGCCAAGAGAGTGCGGAATTGCAACCTATACCCAAGATTTAAGAAATGCTATTCAAGAAAAATTCGGACATTCTTTATCATTGAAAGTATGTGCATTGGAATCAAAAGAATCTCATTTTACGTATCCCGATGAGGTAAAATACATTCTAAAAACCCAAGAAGAAGAAGACTTTGTTCTATTTGCCAAAAAGATTAATGCCGATAAAAACATCAAAATGATTTTCTTACAGCATGAATTTGGCTTATTTGGTGGTGATTATGGTAAATATCTTTTGAAGTTTATGGTGCATATCAACAGACCCATTGCCACTACCTTTCATACCGTTTTACCAAATCCGAATAAAGAACTCAAAAAAGTGGTCCGAAAAATGGTGGATTATTCCGATAATGTGATTGTCATGACCAACTCATCTGCTGCAATATTAAAAAGAGATTATGGCATTGCGGACAGAAAAATAGCCATAATTGCGCATGGAACTCATTTGGTTGCGTCATTAAATGAAACCCATAAAAAGTCTCGAGTGCATTTGGCTGACAGAATTGTGCTTTCCACTTTCGGATTATTGAACGAAGGTAAAAGCATTGAAACGGCACTAGAAGCTTTGCCCGAAATCATAGCGCGCTTTCCCAATGTTATATATTTAATCATGGGCAAAACCCATCCCGAAGTAAAGAAACGTGAGGGTGAAGCCTATCGCGATTTTTTGTATGAAAAAGTAGTAGCCTTGCATCTTCAAAATAACGTTCGATTCATTAATCGATATCTTTCATTAGAGGATTTAATGCAACATTTACAGCGCACCGATATTTACTTATTCACTTCCAAAGATCCAAATCAAGCCGTGAGTGGAACGTTGGCGTATGCTATGGCGTGCGGATGTCCCATAATTTCCACACCCATTCCTCATGCCAAAGAACTATTAGAAGGAGCGGGTTTAAATTTTGATTTTCAGAATGCTAGACAATTGGCAGCAGCTACCATTAAACTGCTTTACAATCCCGAATTATTAGACGGTATGCGTTTGAATGCTTTACATAAAATCAATCCAACAGCATGGCAAAACTCGGCGCTCGCCCACATAGAATTGGCACAAAATAATTTTTCAAGGAACAGTATTCCGTTACAATATGAAATTCCGAAATTGTCATTAGATCATATCCGAAAGCTGACCACCAGTAAAGGAATGATTCAATTTTCGTCCATTGCTACTCCCGATTTACATTCGGGATATACCCTCGATGATAATGCTCGAGCCTTAATAGCAATAACCAAACACTATGAAGTAACGGGTGATGTTGATGATTTATCGTTACTGACTACGTATTTAGATTTTATTCTTTTTTGTCAGCAAGAAGATGGTTCCTTTTTAAATTATGTAGATATTGAGGACAATTTTATGCTTAAAAATACTAATGAAAATTTAGAAGATTCTAATGGAAGGGCTATTTGGGCACTAGGAGAATTAATCGCTCACGATGATATACTGAATGAAAATCTTATCAACAAAGCAAAATTTGCCATTGAAAAATCATTGAATATAATAGGTAAATTTCATTCGCCACGAGCTATAGCATTTGCTATCAAAGGATTATATTTTTATAATTTACATCACGAAAATTTTAGAATTAAGCATATAATTATTGGACTGGCAGATAATTTAGTTTCCAAATACAGGGGTATTTCTAATAAAAACTGGAATTGGTTTGAAAAATATTTAACCTATGCCAACAGTGTTTTGCCCGAAGCGATGCTTTATGCGTCGCTATGCACTGGCAGTCCATTGTATGAAAAAATTGCCAAAGATTCCTTCGATTTCTTGCTGTCGATTACGTTTCAAAACAATCAAATTAAAGTAGTTTCCAATCAAGGATGGCATTTACAAGGCAAATCGGTCAATCATTATGGGGAACAGCCAATTGATGTAGCCTACACTGTTTTGGCATTAAATCTATTCTATAAAGTATTTTATAAAAAAGAATATTTAGTCAAAATGAATACTGCTTTTGAATGGTTTTTGGGTAAGAATCATTTGCATCAAATTGTGTATAATCCTAAAACGGGAGGTTGTTATGACGGTTTAGAAGAAGATCATGTGAATCTCAATCAAGGCGCTGAGTCTACCGTAAGTTATCTCATGGCGCGATTGGTTTTTGAACAAATAGACAATGAAAAAATAGAAACACAGCTCTATGATGAGGTGTATGAAAAAGTGGGAAACATGTAAAAAAGCAGCTTTCTTGTATAACATCAAATCAGTCTTCTAGCGACAACTTTGTAGGGTAATAATTCAATTACAGTAAAAAAATACAACAATGAAAAAATTAGTAACAATTATTTTAGTGGCAGTTCTGGGAAATTTTGGAACGGCATTCGCACAAAAGCCAGCGGTAATGCTCAACGACAAATCGGGTTGGCACAAAATTGGTAAAGTAACCGTAGATTTTAAAAAAGAACGCGATGAAATTGATGTTGTGGGCGCCAATAGCTTTGCAAAAATCAAGTTTAAGGTAGAAAAAGCACCCATTGATTTAATTAGTCTTGAAGCTTATTTTGAAAGTGGTGACAAACAAGATATTGTAGTCAACGCCAAAATCAGAGCCATGGGCGAAAGTCAGGTAATTGATTTAAAAGGAGGGGAGCGTAATCTTAAAAAAATAGTATTTGTTTATAAAACGCTTCCGAATCAAAAAGATAAAAAAGCACAAGTAGAAATTTGGGGATTGAAAACCAATACCGACAGAAAATAACATCCCACGCCATTTTATAGGAAGCCTATTTGCAGCAATGTAAGTGGGCTTTTTTATGATTAGTATTATGGGATTTTTGTAATTTAAATGTAGACTTATATAACACTTTTGCAATGGTCTAAAGCTACTTTTATGAAGTAATAATTCAAAAGAAAAAGCATGAAAACAAATACCGATTTACAACAAAAAGTACAAGATGCCTTGCGATGGGAGCCGTTATTAGCTAAAGTCGACATAGGAGTATCCGCCGATAATGGAATAGTGACGCTTACAGGATATGTTGACAGTTACGCTAAAAAATTGAAAGCAGAATCGATCGTTAAAGATATCAAAGGTGTTTTGGCGCTGGTAGAAAAAATTGAAGTAAAATTTGGTGTAGAAGGAGCCGTGACTGATGCCGAAATTGCAAATCAAGTGGTCAATGCCATAAAATGGAATTGGGAAATCCCCAATGATGTTATCAAGGTTCAAGTAGAAAACAATTGGGTAACACTCGAGGGAGCTTTGCAATGGAATTACCAACGCGAAACCGTTAAAAATCTAGTCAATAATGTATCGGGCATTAGAGGAATTAACAATAAAATGACCATCAAAACCGAACTTCATGATAGCATTGAAAAGGATATCATTCTTGATGCTATTGCCAGAGATTGGTCGATTAATGGAGAAGAGGTCGATATTACTGTAGTTGACAAAAAAGTAACCATTTCGGGACTGGTACATTCTTTATACCAAAAACATCAAGCCGAAACAATAGTTTGGAACACGCCAGGAGTTTGGTTTGTAGATAATAATTTGGAGGTTGGGTTTGATGATTAGTACTTAGTGAAGAGTGCTTAGTGATCGGTGAATAGTGATTTGTGAATAGTTATTAGTACTAAGTACTAGTGAGATAGACTTATGTGTTTCAAAACAATAATTATACTCTTTTGCAAGCAGTATTTTTTTAAAATCTTTGGTGCCTTTTGTGGTTATAATGAAAAACAATAAATCAATTAAATAAATAATGAAAACAAATATTGGAATTACCCCAGAAAATAGCCAACTCGTAGTTGATGAATTGGCTAAAATTTTAGCAGACGAATACGTCTTATACACCAAAACCAGAAACGCCCATTGGAATCTTGAAGGATCTGATTTTTATGAAAAGCATAAATTTTTTGAAATGCAATATACTCAATTAGATGAATTTATTGATAAAGTTGCCGAACGGATTCGTACCTTAGGATTTTACACTCCGGCTACTCTAGGTGCTTTTTTAAATGTAACGCAACTCACCGAATTTAGTAGAGAAAAAAACGATAGTAATGGTTTTATCAAGGAGTTATTAATGGATCATGAAAGTATCATTATCAAATTGAGAGAAAACATTGTTCATTTTGCTGTAAAATTTCATGATATAGGTTCTAGTGATTTTATTACAGGATTAATGGAAGAGCATGAAAAAATGGCTTGGTTCTTACGATCTCACTTATAAATTAACACCAATGAAAACATCTAAAAAAATCTTAATGGCACTGGACTACCATCCAAATGCCACAAAAATTGCTGAAATTGGTTTCTCATTTGCTAAAGCAATGGATGCCGAAATAACCTTACTGCACGTAGTTGAAAATGAAGTGTATTATACTTCCTTCATGACTTCTCCAATTACAGGATTGGGTGATTTTGATAGCGCCACTTTTTATCAATATATGAATAGTGATGGCTTGAATGATGCCGCTAATTACTATCTCGAAAAAATAAAGAAACATTTGAATGACAGTAAAATCAAAACGCTAGTAGAAAGCGGTAAATTTGCGGAAGTAATTTTGAAAACTGCCAAGCATTTAAAAGTCGACATGATTGTTATGGGTTCTCACAGTCAGAAATGGTTAGAACAGGTTCTCATTGGAAGCACCACAGAAAACGTTTTAAATCAAACGCAAATTCCGTTACTCATAATACCCATCAAGAAGAATAAGTAAGTTGATGAAACAATAAAAAAAAAATAGACTTAACAGATTTTGAAATCGGTTGGGTCTATTTTGAAACAGGTTTACTTTAGTGTAAATTTATATTCAATTGACTAATATAAAATATCGAAAATTAAATAATTTTATTATCCTAAAGAGTTGTATAGTCTATTTTTTTAATAAAAACTCCAAAGGAATATTAAGGCGTTTATTCCAAGATTTTTCGCTATGATCTGCCCCTTCAAATTTTTGAGTCATCCAATTTTTTGCTGTAAATCCTTTAGCTTTCATAATTTTATCTACTTTTATTTGAATCGGTTGATACATAGCATCTAAAGTTTCCGTCCCGTAATCAAAATATATTTTATGATTTTTCGGATTTGGTAAATGTTTTTTTAAATAATTAATAAAAGCATTTGGGATAGGATTATTTTCGACGGAGAAAATACCCGGCCAATGTGTTGATAAACAAGCAGCTCCTCCAAAAATATTAGGATATTCGCAGATAGCATACAAGGAGATTAATCCTCCCATACTGCTCCCTGAAATAAAAGTATGCTTTACATCACTATAAACAGCATATTTTTTATCAATAATTGGTTTCAATTCGGTAACAATAAATTTTAAATAATGATCAGAATTTATTTTACCATTGTTAAAAACGCTTTGCCCATTACTTCTGTTAGATTTATAAATTGAATCTTGTTGGATTTTTGTCAAGCTTTCAAATGGCTTTTGAGGGAAATAATCAATATGGCGTGTTTCTCCACCATTCCAAATTCCTACTACAATTATATCTTCAATTTTATGCTCTTGTGTCAATTTTGAAACAACATCATCTACATCCCAGGCTTGTTTGTTCCAAGTAGTTTCTGAATCAAATAACATCTGTCCGTCCTGCATATACAAAACAGAGTATTTTTTATTTTCATTATAATGTTCAGGTAGCCATACGTCTACATTTCTTGCAGTCACATAGCTGGATTTCAAGTTTTCCATACGTTCTAATTTTCCATAAGCAACTTTTGGAAGATTTTGAGCGATGATATTATTAAACAACATTAGAAGTCCGAATTGAAGAATACATTTTATCATTTTAAAGTTTTTCATTTTTTTTATCCTAACCAACCTTCTCGATCTAAGCTTCGATATTGAATCGCTTCGGCTATATGATTAGAATTTAATGTTTCTGATCCTTCTAAATCAGCGATAGTTCTTGAAACTTTTAAAATTCTATCATATGCTCTAGCTGAAAGATTTAATCGCTCCATAGCAGTCTTGAGCAAATTTAAGGAAGTTTCATCTAAACTACAATATTCTCGAATCAATTTGGTTCCCATTTGTGCATTGTAATGAACATATTCTAGAGCTTCAAATCGCTTAGACTGAATTTCTCTGGCACCGATTACTCGTTTTCTTATTTCAACACTACTTTCAGCTTTTCGCGTTTCTGTTAACTTTTCAAAAGGAACAGGCGTCACTTCAATATGGATATCGATTCGATCTAAAAGAGGTCCTGAAATTTTACTCATATACCGTTGCATTTCATGTGGTGACGAACTTTGAGGTGCATCGGGATCATTGAAATAACCACTCGGACTCGGATTCATACTTGCAACCAACATAAAAGACGATGGATAGGTGATTGTAAACTTCGCACGTGAAATGGTCACTTCTCGATCTTCTAATGGCTGGCGCATTACTTCTAAAACTTCTCGTTTAAATTCTGGAAGTTCATCTAAAAACAAAACACCATTGTGAGATAATGAAATTTCTCCAGGCTGTGGATAACTTCCTCCTCCGACAAGAGATACACTTGATGCGGTATGATGTGGCGAACGAAACGGACGCTGACTCATTAATCCAGCATCTTTTATCTTTCCTGCGACAGAATGAATTTTGGTAGTTTCCAAAGCCTCTTTTAAGGTCATGGGCGGCAAAATACTCGGTAATCGTTTGGCTAACATTGTTTTTCCAGAACCGGGAGGACCAATTAAAATAATATTGTGGCCCCCTGCTGCTGCAATTTCCATGCATCTTTTTATTGATTCTTGTCCTTTCACATCTGAAAAATCAAATTCTGGAAAATCTAAAGTTTTATAAAACTCATCTCTTGTATTGATAATTGTAGGTTCAAGGGTGCCTTTTCCTTCAAAAAAGTCAATTACTTGAGTTACATTTTCAATTCCATACACTTCAAGACCGTCAACAATAGCAGCTTCTTTTACGTTTTGGATAGGTAAAAAGAATCCTTTAAAACCTTCCTCTCTTGCTTTTATGGTAATTGACAATGCTCCTTTAATGGGTTGCAAGCCACCGTCGAGCGACAATTCTCCCATGATCATGTACTTGTCTAAATTTTCGCCTTTTATCTGACCCGAGGCGACAAGAATACCAATAGCCAAAGTCAAATCGTAGGCGGAACCTTCTTTTCGTAAATCGGCAGGAGCTAAATTTATGGTGATTTTTTTCCCCGGTAGTTGATAGCCATTATTTTTAAGTGCCGCAGCAATACGATAACTGCTTTCTTTTATGGCGTTATCTGGTAAACCTACAAGATGGTACCCAACTCCTTTATCAATATTTACTTCTACAGTGATTGTAGTAGCTTCAACGCCAAAGACAGCGCTTCCAAATACTTTTACTAACATGGCTTATATTTTAAATTAAATGGCTTGTAATGATGCAAATATATAAAAGTTTTTGAAAAATAAAATATTTGTAAAAGAATTCAAAAATAATTTAATGTAAAATAAAGTAATCTTTTTGTAAATAATATTTGTCTATATGTAAAATAAACTTTACATTTGTGATGTAATTTTAATACGTTGAAATGTGAACACACATTTTTTATTTGCAAATCGGTACAAAAAAATTGGTTGGATTTTATTTATGCCGAGCCTAATTCTAGGCATTGTTTTATTCTTTTCAAAATTTGATTTTGATAACCATTTTAAGATGAATGTTTTTACTTTAATTAGCGATCAATTCTTTTCAACTCCGGCATATTTTAAATTTGAAGAAAATGGTGTCTTGGACGAGATACTTCTCATTTTAATTATTGTAGGTGCATTATTAATAGGCTTTTCTAAAACCAAAAATGAAGATAAATTTATCTCAAAAATAAGGTATGAAAGTTTAGTTTGGGCTACCTATTTTAATTTTGGTCTAATGATACTTGCAACGCTATTTATATATGGATTTCAATATTTTAATGTATTGTTGGCGAATGTTTTTGCTATGTTATTGTTCTTTATTATTCGATTTCACTACATGATTTATAAACTAAATAAATCTTTGAAAGATGACGAATAATCTCAAAGCTTTGCGAGCTACTAAAAACATTTCGCAAGATGAATTATCTAGGCAAATTGGTGTGAGTCGTCAAACTATTAATGCTATGGAAAAAGGGAAGTATGTTCCTTCAACAGTGTTAGCCTTAAAATTAGCTAGGTTTTTTGAAAAACCAGTTGAAGAAATATTTAGTTTAGAAGATACAGATCAATGATTCAAAAAAACTGTCATAAGTTTACTTTCAAATTATTAAACTTCTATTTCAAATTTTAGCCACAGATTCGCAGATTAAAAAATAAAAATCTGAGAATCTGCAACTTTTTTTGCTATAATCATTTAGAATTCTCTGCTTGCTCGTTTACATAGAAAAGGTTTTATCCAGGAAAATCTCCACCTTCTCCACCTTCATTATCTTTTTTAGATTTTTCGCGTTCTGTTTTTTGTTTGTTAAAACGATAGGTAAAAGAAAGTGTTATTTGTCTAACTCTCATTTGCATCTCATTATAAGAGTTTAACGTAGGTAAATACGTTTGTGAAATTCTTTTTCTAGAATTAAACAAGTCATTAACGTTTAACGCAATAGTTGCTTTATCTTTTAATACGTCCTTACTCAAACCTAGATTTGCGGCTAATACTCCTTTGGTATTTCCTTGAGCAGTATTTTGCGGAGCATTGTAAGTTCCATTAATTTGAAAATCGATTTTCTTTGGTAAATTAAATTTTGAAGAAACTTTGGCAAACCAGCTATTAGCCGAAATATCTACATCTTTTGAAAAATAGTCGGTCACGCTTGGGTTGATTTGATTCGGTAACGAATAGCTGTAATTACCCACTACGCGACTTGTAAAAATGTTAAAGTTTCCATTTAATCGTACCCATTTTGCAGGATTATAATTAACGTTAAACTCAAATCCATATCTGGTATCGGAATCTAAATTAACGGGTGTAGAAATTATCACGGGAGTAGATACCGGTTGACCATTAACGATTGCATTAGCATAATCTCCGTTTGGTCTTCTTATGAATTGAAATGGGGTATTGGTTTTATTATAATACACAGATGAGGTAACCGTTGCTTTGCCGATTTTATTCATAATTCCTAATTCAATGGCATCAGTCAATGATGGATTGATATCTGGATTTCCTTCAAATATATTTATGTTACTAGAATAATTAGAAAACGGTGTTAAAAATCGATAACGTGGTCTCGAAATTCGTTTGCTATAGTTTAATGTAATCGTCGACTTTTCAGTAATAGCATAATTTAAAGTAGCACTAGGAAAGAAATTGTGGTATTTTTTAGTTCTGAGATCATTGCTTGATAACAAGTTGATATCAATATTTGAATCTTCATAACGAATACCACCTAAAAAGTTGAATTTTCCAAATGTCAATCCTAATTGCGAATAAAGTGCATTAATTTTTTCTTTATAATCAAATACATTAGTGTATTTAGAATAGGGAGCATAATTGTTTACATTATCTAAACTTCCCACACCATAATCAACAAGCAATTTATTAAAATCGCCTTTGTAACCAGCTTCAAATCTGTTTTTATTTCCTTTTCCGAAAGGCAATACATAGTCGGCTTGTAATAGATTTTTAAATTGGTTTTGTAAGTTTTGTGTTTGCTCAGCAGAAGTTGTTCCTACAGCACCAGTATAAGAATTTGTTATCACTGCAAAATCATTATCTACATTTTTTGTGGTTGTAAAAACTACATTCAGCTCGTTTCCGTCTCGTTTAAATTTTTTATTAAAAATAGAATTGTATTCTATATCTTGAGTTTTGGTTGTTTGATCGGTGAATCGGTTTTGAATGAAGATGTTACTTGGTTCATTATTAAATAAATCATCGTTATTCGGACTAAATCCATCCGATTTTCGATAAGAAAAAGAGTTAGTCCATGTAGTAGATTTGTCAATATATAAATCAATTCCGAATCCATAATTAAATCCTCGTCTTCCATTTTGACGCGTTATGTTTTCGTCTATTGATTTGTAGATTGCTCCCGTATCGTTAATGTAATTAGTGTTGGTGATAGTTTTTCCTTTGGATTTAATATCCTGATATCCCAGACTAGTGAAGAAATTGAAATTTTTACTTTTTAAATTAAAAGTTGCATTAGCACCATAATTTTTTGGATCACCAGCATTGGCAACAAATGTTCCATTGATGCCTTTATTTTTACCTTTTTTAAGTACAACATTAATGATTCCTGCGCCACCTTCTGCATCATATCTAGCCGAAGGATTAGTGATTACTTCAATTTTATCCAACGCATCGGCTGAAATTGATTTTAAAGCATCAGCAATATTGATAGCATTAGAAGGTCTTCCATCAATAAATATTTTTACATTGTCATTTCCTCTTAGACTGACATTACCATCGCCGTCAACACTAACAGAAGGTACATTATCTAGAACATCGCTTGCTGTTCCCCCTTTTACAGTCATATCTTGACCTACATTATATACTTTTTTGTCGAGTTTAATTTCTACCTCCGATTTTTGGCTAGTAATTACTAAATCTTTCAATTGCGTCGCATCGGGTTCTAGCGAAATAATACCCAAACTAGTATCGGTAGTAATTGATTTTGATTTAACGTCTATTGATTTAAAACCTATAAAGACATATTTTAAATTATAAACTCCAGGAGCGGCTTCAAAATTAAATTCACCTTTATTATCAGTAATTGCATTTAAAATAACTTTTCCATTAACCGTGCTTATTAGTGAAATGGTGCTATATTCAAGTGGAGATTTTGTATTTTTTTCTACAATCTTACCCGAAATTTTAACCTTTATACCTGTTTGTTTTTGTTGCGAATAGTTTGTTAATGTGAATAATATCAGAGCTAGTGATATAAATATTTTGGTGGTTTTCATTATCAAGGTTTTAAATTTCTTTGAATTTCTACTACTGCAAAATTAAACATTTGTTTAACTAGCGAATCACAAAGGTTTGTTAAAACTATCAAATCAAAAATAATGAATACGTTCTTATTTTATTAGCATTTATCTAAATGCATTAGTCTAAATTATAATTTTGATATTATTTTTTCTAGTTCAATTTTGTTTTCCAATTCACTAAGATTTTTTGTAGTATAATGTATTTGTATTGATGGTTTCTTATCTTTGGTAATTAAGGTTATTTTTATATTTGTAGTTGGCGTAGTCCAATAAGTAGTAATATTAAGTTTTCCTTGAGCAATAAATTCACCATAATTTTCTTTATTAGTATCGGATGAATTATTTTTATCAATCCAATCTTCTTTTTCTTCAATTTCTTTTCCATACTTTAGAATTAATAGCGATTTAAATTTATAATAATCTTGAAGATAAAGTTGAGAACTAGAATATTTTTTAGTAAAAATATAGCTACCGCTAATTAATTTATCATTATCGTTGAAGGTGTAAATTAGACTACAGTCTGAGCCGCCTAAGCGTTCACGATATTCTAACGCATCGTTTAAATTATTATTTAAAAATGTGGCTTTTTCAGTTACTTTAACTTTCGAGAATGAAGTTCCCCAACAAAAATTTCTAAAATCATTACATTGGTTTTGACAAAATACAGAAACGGTTGAACAAATAAAAACAAACAAAAAGATACTTGAATTTTTCATGATTATTTTTTTTAAGTTAATAATTTATATTGCTAAATTAACAAAATAAATATATTTTAATTTAGTAATAAGAATAAATTTTTGTTAAAAATATTTAAAAAAAGTTAATTTTTTTAAATATTTATAATTGATGATTTTTATAAACTAGAAAAGGTCGTTCTTTACAGTAGTGTCTATACAAACGCCAAACATTCTCTTGATTTTCCAAAGCGAGGATTATGATAAATAATAATCATATTTTTTAAAATAAAGAATTGGATTCTGTGCTATTTTTAGTATTTTAGTCGAGACAAATGTATTTAATATTTAAGACTAATTTATGTTTATAGAACAAGCATACAAAGGAAATAATGAATGGTGGAGAGTTTTTCTTACTACACTTTTTTCAACAGGTATTTTTATATTGAACTTTATAATGTTTTTAGTATTACCCAAAGAAGCTATCGACGATACTTATGACATCATGAAAAATATGCCCAAGATAGTGGCATTAATGGTCAATCTAGTTCCTTTTGTTCTTTTGTTAGGATTGCTTTTTACCTTACTTTACACCTTACATCAACGCAATGTTCTGTCATTGACAACCACTAGGAATAGTGTTGATTTCAAACGAATTTTTTTTTCATTTGGTTTAATTGTCTTTTTTACACTTGTAACATTTGGGGTGTCTTATTTTAGAGATCATTCTAGTATTGTTTGTAATTTTCATCCAGTTAAATTTTTATTATTGTTTCTGGTGAGTATGGCATTATTTCCCTTTCAAATTGGTTTTGAAGAGTACTTGTTTAGAGGCTACTTGATGCAACAAATAGGAATTATTGCCAAGAACAGATGGACGCCATTTCTAATAACGTCTGTCGTGTTTGGAATATTCCATAGTGCTAATCCCGAAGTGGCCAAAATGGGCTATGGAGTGATGGTGTTTTATATCGGTACAGGGTTTCTACTGGGTATTATGACCTTAATGGATGAAGGTCTTGAATTGTCATTGGGATTTCATCTAGGCAATAACCTTATGGCGGCATTACTGGTTACTTCCGATTATGCTGCTCTACAGACTGATGCTGTTTTTAAATTATCAGGAAAAGAAAATCCAGCCGATACCCTCAACGAAATGATTATCTCTATGCTAATTATTTACCCCATCATATTATTTTGCTTGGCAAAGAAATATAAGTGGACTAATTGGAAAGAAAAGTTATTCGGAAAAGTAATTGATACCACTAATTTAAATAAAGAATACCATGATTAATCCAACATACGAAAACGTACACGTTCATTTTAAATTAAATGGATTTCATCTTGATAAAGAAGATTTATGCCGTGTAGCCTACAGCTTCATAAAAGAAGGCGAAGATTTTGAAAAACCAATTGGAAATTTTTTGTTAGATTGGTTTGACAGTAAATCCTATATCGAAATGCAAACTTCGGGATCTACTGGAATACCCAAATTCATTCGTGTTGACAAACAAGCGATGGTTAATTCAGCTTTGGCTACGGGAGATTTTTTTGAATTGCGCGCAGGAAATCGAGCGTTGCAATGTTTGCCAGTGAAATATGTTGCAGGAAAAATGATGCTTATTCGGGCTATTATTCTCGGTTTGGATTTAGATTACGTGGCTCCTTCCTCTCATCCTATGAAAGGTTTGGAGGATTACTACGACTTTGTTGCTATGGTTCCCATGCAAGCACAAAATTCACTTACAGAATTACGTCAAGTAAAAAAACTAATTGTAGGTGGCGCTCGAATTAGTGCTTCATTAGAAAAACAACTGATGGCACTACCTACCGAAGTCTATGAAACGTATGGAATGACCGAAACGATAACTCATATTGCAGCCAAACGAGTAGGAGAGAAGGCATTTACAGTTTTACCTCATGTCACGATTTCATACGATGATAGAAATTGCCTGGTCATTCATGCGCCACATATTATTGCAGAAGAGTCTGTAATAACCAATGATTTGGTAGAATTAATTAATGAAAATCAGTTTATCTTTTTAGGAAGATTAGATAATGTTATTAATAGTGGCGGAATAAAAATCATGCCTGAACAAGTCGAACATAAATTAGATGGAAAAATAAATCATCGTTTTTTCATTACTTCGAAAGTCGATGCCGAACTGGGAGAAAAAGTAGTATTGGTGCTTGAAGGAAATCCCTTTGATATTGATAAATCTATTTTTGAAGGATTAGATAAATACGAACGACCAAAAGAAATTGTATTTGTTCCAAAATTTAAAGAAACCGAAAATGGTAAAGTGTTAAGAAAAGAAAGTTTGAGTACTTAGAGAATTAAAAAATAACTGCAAATTCTCAAATTGATAGAGTAATTTGCGAATTTGCAGTTTTCTATTCTTTTGAAACATCCACATAAAAATCATTAACCAACGCAACGACAGCATCCAAAGATTTTATTATTATTTTAGAAGTTTGCCATTTTGTAGAGGGAGCAATTCTTGTTTTTTTACCATCAACAGTAACATCAATAGGCATATTGAAGTTTTTTTCATTACTCGTCCATTGGTATGACAATTTGTTATCTGTAATTTTTAATCTCAATTTAGGAATGTCTTTGTAGCGTAAATATTGATTGAATATTGGTGTCAAATCCATTTTACTCTCCTTGTTGAAATAAGCAATTACCGTTTCGGTGTCAATAATATTATGTTTGAAGGTGGTTGCATAATCCAAAAGCAATTTCCACCACAAGTCATCGTTGTTTATTACATGGCGTAAGGTGTTTAATAATAATGCTCCTTTATAATACATATCGCCTGAGCCTTCGTGGTTTACTCCATATTGTCCTATAATAGGTTCTTGGTTTTCTACATTGTTTTTAATGCCACTCAAATACTTCTGTGCTTTTTCTATTCCCATTTGACATTCCACATATACCGCCTCTGTATACATAGTGAATCCCTCGTGAATCCACATATCGGCAATATCTCGCGAAGTAATGCTGTTGCCAAACCATTCGTGACCACTTTCATGAATGGTGATGTAGTCAAACGACATTCCGATTCCCGTTCCCGATAAATCGCCTCCTAAATACCCTTTTAAGTATTTATTTCCATACGCCACAGCGCTTTGGTGTTCCATTCCGAGATAAGGAGTTTCTACCAGTTTATAACCGTCTTCTTTGAAAGGATACGTGCCAAACTTACTTTGAAAACACGTTAACATTAGTTTTGCTTCTTCAAAATGTTTTTTGGCTTTTTCTTCGTTATAGCTCAAGACGTAATAATCCAGATCTAAATCGTTCAATTGGTCGTGAATGTGGGCATAGTTGGCAATATTCACGGTGATATCATAACTATTGATAGGGTTTTTTACCTCCCAATCCCAACGTGTATAACCATTTTTCAAGTCTTCTTTGCCATTTAATCGTCCGTTAGACACTTCGGTCAATCCGTTAGGAACCGCTACTTTTATAGTTGCTCCATTATCGGGTTCATCACTTTGCGAATCTTTGCATGGATACCATAAACTCGCTCCCGTACCTTGACAGGCAACCCCTACCCATGGCTTATTTTCTTTATCCTTAGTAAATACAAACCCACCGTCCCAAGGAGCATTTCTGGCAACGATTGGTTTTCCAGAATAATAAAATTGGATTGTTTCAATTGACGGAGTTACCAGTGAGGAAGGAAAATTTATAAAAACAGCATTGAATTCTCTATTATATTGCAATTTCTTGTTTTGAAATACAATCGAATCTATTTTCATATTTTCAAATAAATCGACTTGAATTTTGCTAGTATTACTAACCACTTTAAACTGAATCGCATTATATCCTACAATAGATTTATCCTCAATATTGATTTTGATGTTCAAGTCATAACGCAATACGTCATAACAAGTACGTTCTGGTCGCAATCCCCCTTGAAGGGAATCTTTTCGGGTGAATGTTTCTTGAGCTATAATCGTTTGAATACTTACCAGAGTAAGACAAAGTAGAAGGATATTTTTCATAAGGATATGTTTTTAGCAACAGATTATAAAAATTCTAGGAAATTAGAAAAAAAATACAAAATTTAAATTTCTTTGAGATTCGAATAATAGAAAAAATTCAAATTGAATCGTTTTATATGTTACAATAAATTTTTACTGCAAATGTTTAAAATGTTTTTCATTTTTATACACCAATCGTAGTAGTGTTGGCAGCACAATTAATAGCAATGGCATAGCCACTAGAAAGCCACCAATAACAGCAATAGCAAGTGGTTGGTGAAGTTCAGAACCTGTCCCAAAACCAATGGCTAATGGCAACAAGGCAATAATAGCTCCAAAAGCAGTCATTAACTTAGGTCGCAATCGGGTAGAGATAGAGTAAATAATAGCATGCGGTACATCGTGCGTGAGCTTGAAAGTCTCTCTAAACTGTAAGAACGTAAAAATGGCGTTTTCACTGATGATTCCAACAATCATGATAATGCCCGTATAGCTTCCTACGTTCAAAGGAGTTCTAGTAATAAACAACAATAGGTAACTTCCTGAAATTCCTAAAATAGAGATCAGAAGAATCACAATAGCCGCTCTAAAATCTCTAAATAAGAATAGGATTACTCCAAAAACGAGCAGGCAGGAAGCAATTAAAATCAGTAGTAATTCTTTAAAAGATTGTTGCTGCTCTTTGTAAGCTCCTGCATATTCAATATAATATCCACTAGGTAAATGCACGGATGCTGTGACTTGTTTGCGAATATCTTTCATGACGTTCCCTAGGTCGCGATTGTTTAATCTACCAGTAATCACACTCATCATTTGTAGGTTTTCACGCTGAATTTCGGCGACGCCTTTTTGAGGAGTAATTTCCACTAGGTTTGTAATAGGTACTGATTGTCCGTTGGGTAAAAACAATCGAATGCGATTAATGTCGTCTAGGCTTCGTTTCTCGGAGTTTTTGTAGATAAGACGAATGGGGGTTATACGTTCGGTTTCCAAAACATTACCGATTACATTTCCTTCTAATGCGGTTTGTAATTGAAACTGCAAATCGGCAGGCGTAATACCATATTGTGCTAGATTTTTATATTTCGGAACAATATTTATCGACGGTCCAGCGACTACAATGCCATTAAATACATCGGCAGTTCCCTTGACATGATGCACAATGCCGGTAACTTGTTTGGCTATTTTTTGAAGTTCGGTAGGGTCGTTACCAAACACCTTAACTTCAATAGGCGACACGGAACTCATTAAATCGCCCAGCATATCCATGATTACTTGGCCAAAATCAATGCGCAAAGCGGGTTGAGAGGCTTCTATTTTCTTACGTATCCCGTCAATAACAGATTCTGTACTTTGATTGCGTTCTTTTTTAAGTTGAATCAAATAATCACCGCGATTGGGTTCTGTAATAAAGAAACCCATTTGCGTTCCCGTTCTTCTACTGTAAGCAGCTACTTCGGGAGTGTTTATGATAATCTTTTCTACTTCTTTCAACATTCTATCGGTTTCTTCTAGCGAAGTTCCTGCTGGTGATTCATAATCTAAAACGATGCTCCCTTCGTCCATTTCGGGTAAGAAACCTGTTTCTAAATTGGGTAAAATTAGAATCATCGACATTGCTAATGCCACACAGATGGTAATACTAATAACAGGACGATTGATGAAGTAAGCAACCCATTGTTGTCTCTTCACTTCATGAGCTTCAGTTTCGGTAGCAGCAACCACATTCTCGTCTTCGTTTTTGGTCAGTTGCAAATAAATTACAGGTAGTAACAACCAAGTCACAAAAAAGGAACATAAGAGCGTGATAATCATAGTATCAGTGAGCACTTTGAAGTAGGATCCCGCTACGCCGCTCATCAAAACAAAGGGAAAGAAAATTACAATCGTGCTGATAGACGAACCTATCATGGCTGGAAAAAGATAGTTAATTGCTTTCTTCAATAAATTTACAGTAGGTTCATCGGGGTTTTCTTCGTGTGTGCGATGAATTTGTTCTACGACCACAATAGCATCATCAATGATCAATCCTAAGGCAGCTGCAATGGCACCAAGCGTCATTATATTGAACGTTTGTCCACATAAATACAGCACTAATAATGTTAGTCCCAACGTAACCGGAATCGTTATTAATATTGTTAAACTTGCTTTTGCAGATTTTAAAAATAAAACAGCCACAATGATCGCAAGTAACAATCCGATTAGTAAACTATCGGTAACGCTTTTAACGGCATCTTTAACAAAGTCGGCTTGTTGGTAATAAGGAGTTATTTTTATTCCTTTGGGTAAAATTTTCTTTAATGTTGCCAACTTATCGTTCATTTCGTCTGAAATTGAGATCAGGTTGGCATTGGGTTGTTTTAATACGGCAATAAGAATGCTTTCTCGACCGTTTGAATTGACTTTAATATATTCTTTAGCCTCTCTAATTTCTACTTCGGCAATATCTTTAAGTGTAATAATTCCCTTGCCATTATTGCTAATTACTAAGTTATCTAGAGCTTCTTTCTTATTTACTTGAGCATCAGTAATTGTAAGATATAAATGGCGATAGTCAGACAGATATCCATTCGACTTGATGAAATTCGTTTGAGCCAGAACCTGAGAAATGGCATTTGGAGTGATACCATAAGAAGTC
Organism: uncultured Flavobacterium sp.; assembly: GCA_964610785.1. Lineage (GTDB taxonomy): Bacteria > Bacteroidota > Bacteroidia > Flavobacteriales > Flavobacteriaceae > Flavobacterium. The sequence continues at coordinate 28,935 of CAZSZH010000027.1, forward strand.
ATTTTGGTATAATCGAGCGATATCCAATATTCTTTTTCTTTACCACCAATGATTCTAATTTCAGAAACACCATCAATTTGTGATAAAAATGGTTTGATTGTATAATTAGCAACCTTTTTTAATTCAATCGCCGTTTTACCCTTACCCTCAATAGCATAGCCAATAACAGGCAGTATCGAAGGATTCATTTTCTCCACCGTGATTTGTGTATCGGGTGGTAAATCGTTCTTGATTTGATTGATTTTAGATTCGATACGTTCTTTTCCTAAATCAATATCTGAACCCCAATTCATAAAAGCAGATATTTCGCAGCTTCCACGACTAGTAGTACTTCTAACGGTTTTTAAATCTTGTACTTTTTTGATCGCGTTTTCCAATGGTTTGGTTACCGTAATCATCATTTTATCGATAGGTTGCTGACCCGCATCGGCAATGATTTTTATTTTTGGAAAAGTAATCTCTGGAAACAAACTCGTTTGCATGCTTGAATACGCATAGCACCCTCCTAAAATAATCAGGAAGATTACAGTACTTAATCCATTTCTATGTCTAACAAAAAAGTTGTTCATTATGAATGGCTAAAATAGTTTTTTTGAAATCAATAAAGATTAAATAATACTTAATTAATAAATGATTTCAAAAATGCAGATGAGGTTATTTTTTTTCTACTCAAATGAACCTTATTTTACAATAAATTTTTGATTGTAATTACTTTCGTTTGACGTAAGCTCAACGATATAAATTCCTGAATTTTGAATTGGATTAATTATTATGTTATTCATATCTTCAGTCAATGAAATAATTTTAGATTCAATAGTTTTTCCATCAATATCAAAAATCTTCAAATTGGCGTTAGAAATGTTTTTGTTTGCTTGAATTGATAAATTTCCAGATTTTACTTCATTTGTATTGATTGCAAAAGATTCTTTTTGGAATTCAGTGGTAGTTAAGCTTGAAATTAATCCAGTCCAAGATAATGCAACGCTAACTAAACCAGCTCTTCCTGTAGGAGTTGCAGTTGCATTTTGTCTAAAAACTAATCGATCTACATTACCAGCTTGATCAGTACCGAAGTTTGTTGTAGCATCTGGCGAGGCTGGCACTCCATTAGCCATTACAGGGTCAACATATAAATTCAATACATCATCAGCTGCTCCAGTAGATTGAGTATATTTCAAAACAAGTAAATGATCTTGATTGAATCCATAGCTGCTGTTGGTGTAGGCAATAGCGTTTCCACTACCTCCTTTGCTAATTCCAATAGAGAAACTATTTGCTGTTACTGTTTTAATAAAAACTCTAAACGTTGTTACAAACCCATTATTGTTATTGACTCTAAAGAAGTCATTTGGATTTGTAGATGAGCTGCTTACGTTTACCATAAGTCCGACATACATATCTCCAGAAGTAATGGGTGTAAACAAGGTTCCGCAACCATCAGTATCAGCAAGTAATTGCAAAGAATTATTGGAAGAACCGTAGTTTAAATAATTGAAACCAGAGGTTTGTACTTGTGCATTTGTACACAAAGCCCCTGTGCAACCTCCTGTCCCTCCATTAGAAGAGTTGTTAGTCCATGAACCTTGGCCACTTAATTGTGTATTCACATTGTAAGCATTTAAATTGTCATGAAATACGTTTTGAGAATTCCCAATTCCGAACGTTAGAATTGAAAAATAAAATAATATTTTTTTCATTTTCAGTTATTTTAGTTTGTACAAATATAAAAAAATGAATTTATAATTCACATGGAAATCGTTATTGTCATTGTATTTGAAATTGTTACTTTTGCTTTTCAAAAAAAATGATGAATATATCTCAATACACAAAAGAATTTCGATATAATATGCAATTGGCTTATCCTGTTATATTGGGTATGCTTGGTCATACCTTAATTGGAATTGTAGATAATATCATGGTCGGAAAATTAGGTTCTACCGAATTGGCAGCAGTTTCCCTCGGAAATAGTATGATATTTATTGCATTATCCCTGGGAATTGGATTTTCAACTGCAATAACCCCAATTGTGGGTGAAGCTGATGCAGAAAATAATTCCTTAAAAATACGTTCGACTTTTCATAATGGTTTGTTTTTATGTGTGATTCTTGGTTTTTCTCTTTTCGGATTAATTGTTTTAGGAAAACCATTAATGGAGTTATTGCGCCAACCTAAAGAGGTCATTGTTTTAGCAAAACCCTATTTAGATTGGGTTGGATTTTCATTAGTACCACTAATCATTTATCAAGGGTATAAACAATTTGCTGATGGGCTTTCTATGACCAAATATTCCATGTATGCTATTGTTTTAGCAAATATTTTGCACGTTATCATCAATTATTGTTTAATCTACGGCTTTTGGATTTTTCCTAAAATGGGAATTCTTGGCGCAGCATTAGGAACTGTAATTTCAAGAATTGCTATGGTTGTGTTTATGCATGTTATTTTATTGCGTCAAGAACAACTAAAACAATATTTCCATAATTTTAGTTTTGAAGAAATTAAAAAAGAAACTATTACAAAAATTGTGAATTTAGGAATACCCTCAGCTTTACAAATGTTGTTTGAAGTGGTCTTGTTTACAGCCGGAATATGGCTCTGTGGAAACATAGGAAAAACGAGTCAAGCTGCTAATCAAATTGCATTGAGTTTGGCTTCAATGACGTTTATGTTTGCCATGGGATTGAGTGTTGTTTCAATGATTCGCGTAAGTAATCAGAAAGGATTACAAGATTATAAAAACCTTTTAGTTGTAGCCCGTTCTATATTTTTATTGGCAATTATTATTGAAATTGTATTTGCTTTATTGTTTGTTGTTTTACACCAAATAGTACCACCACTATTTTTGGATATGAATGATACTTCGCAGTTATTAGATAATAAAGAAGTAGTTGCCATTGCAGCAAAGTTACTTTTAGTCGCGGCAGTTTTTCAAATTTCTGATGGTATTCAAGTGGTTGTTCTGGGAGCTCTACGAGGCCTACAAGATGTCAAAATCCCAATGTATATTACTTTTGTTGCATATTGGGTTATCGGTTTTCCCATTTCTTATTACCTAGGAGAATTTACGGAACTTAAGGCAGTTGGAGTTTGGATTGGATTACTGGCTGGATTAACCGCAGCTGCCTTCTTTTTATACCTTCGCTTTCATTACTTAACAAAGAAATTTATATTTAAAAATAACGATCTCCTCTCTTAAAAATAAATTAAAAACTAACATAATCTATCTTTTAGATAGTTACTTTTTTTATTAAGAGTATTAGATTAAAGCGAATACCTTTTTAAATAACAACAAATTTCAAATGTCATCTTGTCATATATTGAATCATCTAACTGACAATTTATTCTACATTTTCTGTTGGCATAATCATTGCTTTTGTTGTTTGGAGTTATTAAAATGAATTTTCTAAAATAAATTAAATATAAAAATGGGAAAAATTATTGGAATTGATTTAGGTACAACAAACTCTTGCGTTTCTGTAATGGAAGGGCAAGAAGCAGTAGTAATTCCTAATTCAGAAGGAAAAAGAACCACACCATCTATCATTGCATTTGTAGAAGGTGGAGAAATTAAAGTAGGTGATCCAGCAAAAAGACAAGCTGTGACGAATCCAACTAAAACGATTAGCTCAATCAAACGTTTTATGGGGCATACTTTTTCTGAAACAACAGAAGAAGCAAAAAGAGTTCCTTATTCAGTAGTAAAAGGAGATAACAATACACCACGAGTTGATATTGATGGTCGTTTATATACTGCACAAGAATTGTCGGCAATGACACTTCAAAAAATGAAAAAAACGGCTGAAGACTATTTAGGTCAAACCGTTACAGAAGCAGTTATCACGGTTCCTGCTTATTTTAATGATGCACAACGCCAAGCTACTAAAGAAGCCGGAGAAATTGCAGGT
>CAZSZH010000028.1:0-30944 GCA_964610785.1 uncultured Flavobacterium sp.
TATTTCATTAAAGCGCCGCAAAGTGGTTATGTGAATCGAGCCATTCAATCGGGAATTGGTGAAACCATCAAAGAAGGAACTCAAATTGTCAGTATTATGCCTTCAAAATATGATATTGCCGTAGAAACTTTTGTGAGTCCTAATGATTTGCCTTTAATCCATAAAGGAGAAAAAGTTAGAGTTTGGTTTGACGGGTGGCCGACCATTGTGTTCTCGGGATGGCCCAACATGTCTTATGGCACTTTTGGTGGAAAAATTGTGGCTGTAGAGAACTTTATCAGCGACAATGGCAAGTTCCGAGTTTTAATTGCACCCGATCAAGAAGAAGCACAGTGGCCAAAGCAAATCAGTATGGGTTCTGGAGCTAAAACGTTGGCTTTATTAAACAATGTACCGGTTTGGTTTGAGATATGGAGAACGCTAAATGGCTTCCCTCCTAACTATTATCAACCTAAAAATAAAACCTCTAAAGAGAAAAAATAATGAAATACGTTATTGCATTTTTATGGTTCAGTTGTTTTTGTTCGGGTCAAAATTCCAATATAAAAGAACTTTCTTATAACGAGTATTTGGGATTTGTAAAAAAATACCATCCTTTGGTAAAAAGTGCCAATCTAAACATAAGCGTCGCTCAAGCTAATTTGATGATGGCACGTGGTGGATTTGATCCCAAAATTGAAATCGACTACGATAAAAAACAATTTAAAGACAAAGAATACTATTCGTTGCTCAACAGCAGTTTCAAAATTCCAACTTGGTATGGCATTGAAGTGAAAGCAGGATTTGACAATAATGAAGGAATCTACGTCAATCCCGAAAATACAGTTCCGAATAAAGGCCTGACATCCATAGGAATTAACGTTCCGCTCGGTCAAGGATTGTTCATTAACCAAAGAATGTCTGATTTGAGAAAGGCTAAAATTCAATTGAAATTGAGTCAAGCCGAACGCAAATTAAATGCGATTTTGGTGCTTTATGAAGCTTCGTTAGCGTATTTCAATTGGAAACGAAATTACAGCGAAGTAAAACTATATGAATCGTATTTAAAAAATGCAGAATTGCGTTATAACGGCATTAGAAGTTTGATTCAAAACGGCGATAAACCATCTATTGATTCGGTGGAAGCCAAGATTATTGTTCGCAACCGATTGTTGAGTTTAGAGGATTCTAAATTAAAATTAGCCAAATCGAAGTTGGAATTAGCTAATTTTTTATGGTTGGAAAACGACGTACCAATGGAACTTCAAGACGATATCAATCCTGAAGAAAAATTAGAAAATACTATTCAAGAAATCCTAAAAACAAATGAGCTATTGGTGGATATAGCTTCAATAGAGAATCATCCTAAAATCAATGCTTTGCAAAATAAGTTGGAACTATTGGATGTAGAACGTAATTTAAAAGCCAATTCGTTACTTCCTAAAATTGATATTGGGTATCATTATTTATCTGAACCCAATTATTGGAATACCACTAATTTTAACAACTACAAATTGGGATTGAATTTCTATTTTCCATTGTTTTTAAGAAAAGAACGAGGCAGTTTGCAACTTACAAAGTTTAAAATCCAAGACAGTCAATTTGCCTTGAATTTAGAAAAAGTGCAGTTGAAAAACAAAATAAACGCCCAACAAACAGAGCTAAAATCACTCGAAAAACAACGAAAATTAATCGCCGAATTAGTGAACGATAATACAATAATGTTAGCTTCCGAAGAGCGTTTGTTTTCATTTGGAGAAAGTTCAATTTTTCTAATCAATACCAGAGAAAACAATTTAGTCGGTGCCCAACTCTCTAAAATCGGATTAGAGAATCGGTATTTAACCTCCAATGCTGATTTATTTAAAATTATGGCAAATCCAGATTAAATTTAAACAAAAACCATAGCTTTGTAGTTCAAATTAAGGTTATGATAAACCCATCGGCAAATGGTTGGATTGACAAATACTTTCTAGAGCAAAACTCCTTGTTCAATAGTACTTTTATGAATAGTTTGTCGTTTTATCAAAACATCCGTAAAACTGGTTTTATCTACGGACACATCATTACTATTAGCAGTGAACCTGATTTAACTATAATGAATTGGAATACCGAAGAAATCTCTAAAGTTGCTTTATTAACAACATTATTTGACACGTATTGCCAAACTTTAAATCAGTCCAATTCGGATGATTTTATTTCAAAAGCCATGGCATTTTACAGTGAAATTACTCCGAAAGGCTTTGGTTTCCTAAACAAAATCATGCCTTCTTCTGAAAGCTCCAAATTAGAAGGTTTGGTGGATGAGCGTGTGCAAACGAATAAAGACATCATCAGTAAAAACTTTTCTCACATAGTTACCAACGCACTTTTATTTATTGATGTTTTGGCTTTTCGCCGGTATTTAAAAGAAGGGAAAGTACCAGAAAAATATTTAAAGCGAATGGAAGAAACCATTATGAGTTTGGTTTCGTTAGCACTTCAAATAAAAACTTCAAAAACGCAACACGACGATTTACTTATTAAACTATTTGAAGCTTCGGTTCGTTACACAAAATTCTCAAAAATTAACATCCAAAATTTAGAATCGCTACCATTAGATTATTTTTATGACGATTTAGAAAAATATTATTTACTAGACATTACAGGTTTGACACTTTGGAGTGATGAAAAATTAGAAAATGACGAAGCCTATTTTCTACATAAATTGGCAGAAACACTAAAAATAACTGATGGTTTTGTAACAGATAGTATAGCTGCAATAGATGGATTTATCACAAATCATAAAGCTGAAATTCAATATTTTAACTATTCCAATCCTGTTAAACATTTTTACGAACAAACTACCAATAACGTTCAACTTCTCATCAAAAGAAACCAAAAACGATTGACCAAAGAAATAGTTGAAAGTAAAGAATTAATGTACTTATTAAAACAATCTACCAGAAGAGATTTAACGCAAGATGAGAAAAAGAAAGTCAAAAAACAACTTCTGGATATTTGTAAAAGCGTTCCCTCTTTAACCATCTTTTTACTTCCAGGTGGTGCACTGTTATTGCCAATTTTAGTAAAATTTATACCGCAATTACTTCCATCTGCTTTTAACGAAAATTTAGAAGATTAAAAAACTAACTGATAAACATTGTCTAAATCTTTATTAGAACTAATATTTACATTCAAATCGGTTACATAACCCGAGTTTAATCCGTATGCCCATCCATGTAATGTTAAATCTTGACCTTTTTTCCAAGCAGATTGAACAATCGATGTTTTGGCTAAATCGAATACTTGCTCTTTAACATTGATTTCAACAAATGTATTAAAACGAACTTCATCGCTTTCTAAAGAGTCAAGTTCCTTTTTATGTAAACGATAAACATCTTTAATATGACGAATCCAATTATCAATGATTCCAATAGAGTCATTTCCCATAGCCGCCTTAATACCTCCACAACCGTAATGACCACATACAATAACATGTTTTACTTTGAGTACATTAACGGCATAATCTAGAACACTCAACATGTTCATATCACTATGAACGACCATATTGGCTATATTTCGATGAACAAAAACTTCACCTGGTTTAGCACCAATGATTTCGTTTGCAGGAACTCGACTGTCGGAACATCCAATCCATAGTAGCGGTGGATTTTGTCCTTTGGACAAATCTTTAAAATATTCTGGGTCGATTGCTATCTGACTATCAACCCATTGCTTATTATTGTCTATAATTTTTTTATAAAAATCACTCATTTGAATATTATCATGTTTTGCTATTTTTAAATTGTACAATTTAAAGACATTAATCAGCTTCTTTTTGGTTAATTAAATTATTAATTATTTGAAATAGTTTAGCTTGTTCAAAAGGTTTTATGATAATATCATTCATTCCTGCAGATAAAGCCTGTTCTGTGATTTCTTGCTTATCAAATGCTGTTAATGCAATTATCGGCGTAGTTATTCCTTTTTTTCTTATTAACCTAGTCGTTTCATAACCGTTTATAATCGGCATATTGATATCCATTAAAATAATATCAAAATATTCATTTTCTATAAGATTAATTGCCGCATAACCATCGTCTACAATTGTGGATCTAAAGTTATTTGTTTCTAATATTTTTTTAGTTACAATTTGATTTATTTTATTATCCTCAACTACTAAAATTTTGTAAAATTGGTTTAAAGATAAATCGACATCTATATTATTTATAATTTCATTTTTTTTAGATTCATCTGCCTCAAAACCAATGGTAAACGAAAATTTTGTCCCTTTATTTACCTCACTTTCAATATGTATTTCACTTCCAAAAAGCTCAATTAACTTCTGAACAATTGATAAACCTAAACCTGTACCTTGATAATCGCCTTCTTTTCGTTCAATCTGGACAAATTTTTCAAAAATCTTTTTTTGATCTTCTTTGGCTATACCAACTCCTGTGTCTGCTACCTCAAAATGTATATAATGCTTAAAATTATCAATTCGTTCAAGTTTAGCAAAAACACTTACGGTTCCATCTTTAGTAAATTTAAGAGCATTACTTATTAAATTCATAAAGACTTGCGAAAGTCTTAATTTATCACCAATAAGAAACTCTGGTATTTTTGAGTCTATTTCAGTAATAAGTTTGTTGTTATTTTTGACAGCAATAAATTCCAAAGAATCAACAATGGTTACAAGCTCATCGGTTATATTGAAAATCATATTTTCCAATATAATTTTATTCTCTTCAATTTTATTAATTTGAAGCAAATCGTTCACCAATGATAATAAATATCTTGAAGAAAATTTTAAAGAATTTAAATGAGGACTATCAGCAAGTTCCTTGTGTTCATCAAGAATTATATTAGTAATTCCTACTACTCCATAAAGAGGAGTCCTTAATTCGTGACTTATTGTGGATACAAACTGTGTTTTTAATTGTGAGGCTTCCTCTGCTTTTTCTTTAGCAATCGTTAATTCAGCATTGGCATCTTTGAGTGCATCATTAGTTTGTTCGCGTAAATTGTTATTTTTATATAGCGAATATAGTAACAGTAATAGAACGAATAAAATAACTATAAATAATAAAACTATTAATCTAGACTCTTTTAAGTTTTTTAATTGTTCATAATTTTCTAATTCTATTTTATCTATTTGGCGTTGATATTCATGTAATTCTATCTCACTGCCTGCAGCTTTTACTCTTTTAAATCGTTCAATTTTATATACTTGTTCCTTTAAAATATTATGTAAATTTAAATAGTAATACGCCTTTTCATAATTTTTATTCTTTTTATAAAAGTTTGCAATATCATTGTAAAGCTCACAAATATTAATATTAACAATTTTTAATGTATTCTTTTTTGCGAACCTAACTGCTTCATTGTAAAATTTCTCTGCTTTATCATTTTGATTTAAAAAACTGTAATAACTACCATAGTATGAATTTAAAGAAATTTTAGCTTCTAATCCGCCTTTTGTGTTGACAAAATTTTGACATTCATTAAGATATTTTAGACCTTCATCATATTTGTTAACCGAAAAGTAGGCACCAACAAGGTTTAATTTGGTATCATTTATCTCGGAAGAATCATTTATTTTTTCAGAATAAGTAAGTGCTTTTTGATAAAAATTTATTCCTTTTAAAACATCTATTTTTTGAACGGAATAGACATTTCCTAAATTATTATAAATCCAATCTTTAATAGTATCGTTATTGGTAAGTTTTGCATGAACTAATGCGTAATCATAATATGTGATGGATTTATTGACATCATAAAACTCTTCAAAATTGAGTCCAATAACATTATAAGCTTTGGCCATTAAAACATTATCTTTCAATTCTTGAGCATCTTTAAGTGCCAATTTCGAAAGGTTTAATGATTTATCAATTTCAATTTTATAAAAAGAATCTCCTGCATCCAAAAGCATTTTTTCAATTTGCTTTTTCGTATGAATACCATTTTGTGAAAAGCCAAATTGAGAAATTAGCATCGCAATTAGAAGGAATATGTTTTTAACAATTTTCAATATCTTAGAGCTTACTTTTTAAGTAAAATTTTGGTTACAATTGGCATAAAAAAATCCCAAATAAATTGGGATTTGATACAAATATAATTAATTTCTGATTAACTTTTTATATTTTAATCGTTTTGGCGTTAAATCATTACCCAGTCGTTTCTTTTTATTTTCTTCATATTCAGAAAAACCACCTTCAAAATAATAAACTTGAGAGTCTCCTTCAAAAGCTAGTATATGGGTACATATTCTATCCAGGAACCATCTGTCGTGAGAAATAACCACGGCACATCCAGCAAAATTCTCAAGTCCTTCCTCTAATGCACGAAGCGTATTAATATCTAAATCATTTGTTGGCTCATCCAGTAGAAGTACATTTCCTTCCTCTTTGAGAGTCATGGCTAAATGCAAACGATTACGCTCACCACCAGATAAGGCAGAAACTTTTTTGTTTTGCTCACTGCCACCAAAGTTAAAACGAGAAAGATAGGCTCTAGAATTTACCTGTCTTCCTCCCATCATAATTAATTCTTGACCATCACAAAAATTTTCCCAAATTGATTTATTAGGATCGATATTCGAATGAGACTGGTCAACATAAGCAATTTTAACTGTGTCACCTATAGTAAAGTTTCCTCCATCGGGTTGTTCTTCTCCCATGATCATTCTGAAAATTGTTGATTTACCTGCTCCATTAGGACCTATAATTCCTACTATTCCTGCTTGTGGCAAGGTGAAATTCAAATCGTCATACAATAATTTATCTCCAAATGCTTTGGCAACTCCTTTAGCATCAATAACATTAGTTCCTAATCTTGGTCCATTTGGAATATAGATTTCTAATTTTTCATCTAATTCTTTTTGGTCTTCGTTTAACAGTTTATCGTAATTTTGAAGACGTGCTTTTTGTTTGGTTTGTCTTCCTTTTGCTCCTTGACGCACCCAATCCAACTCGCGCTCTAATGTTTTTCTTCGTTTAGAAGCTGTTTTTTCTTCTTGCTCCATACGCTTAGATTTTTGATCTAACCAAGAAGAATAATTTCCTTTCCAAGGAATACCCTCACCTCTATCTAATTCCAAAATCCAACCAGCCACATTATCAAGGAAATATCTATCGTGAGTAACTGCAATTACAGTTCCCGAGTATTGCGCCAAATGTTGCTCCAACCAAAGTACGCTTTCGGCATCTAAATGATTGGTTGGCTCATCCAATAATAAAACATCTGGTTGCTGCAATAATAATCTACAAAGTGCCACTCGACGGCGTTCACCTCCTGATAAATTCTTTATTGGCGTATCTCCTTCAGGTGTTCTTAATGCATCCATTGCAATTTCTAACTTAGTATCTAATTCCCAAGCTCCAGAAGCATCGATTTTATCTTGTAAATCAGCTTGTCTGTCCATTAGTTTTTGCATTTTGTCTGCATCTTCATATACTTCAGGCAAACCAAACATATCGTTGATTTTATTAAACTCTTCAAGAATAGCAACCGTTTCGGCAACACCTTCTTTTACAATCTCAATTACAGTTTTACTATCATCAAGTTTTGGTTCTTGTTCAAGGTAACCTAGGGTATAGCCTGGTTGAAAAACGACATCCCCTTGATAATTTTTATCAACCCCAGCAATTATTTTTAGCAAAGATGATTTTCCCGAGCCATTCAATCCGAGAATACCAATTTTTGCGCCGTAAAAGAAACTTAAATAGATGTTTTTTAAAACTTGCTTATCACTACCTTGATAGGATTTACTCAATTTTTGCATTGAGAATATTACTTTTTTATCTTCTGACATTTTAATTTAAATATTATATTAATTCGTAATTATATTAGACTCTTCCCTTTAAAGCGTTAAATACCCATGCATTGGCCAAAAATCCTACACCTACAGCTCCAAAACCCCAACCAGCTGTATCGGCATATCTATAAACACCCAATGCAATTAGTGTTAAACCCATTATTATCATTATCAAAGTTGCCCAACCTAAAACGGTATTTTTATTCATTCCCATGCTTCCTATTTTATATTTTGAGTAAGGCAAATATCGTAATTTTATACCATATTGAAAACATCTTTTGTCAAATCAATCATTAATAGGATCACCAACATGGTATTTATCTAAGTATTTTTGAATAATAGTTTGCACTTCTGGTATTGCAGTTTTTTGAAATTCGACGATGATGTTTCTTCGAGGAGCATACTTAAGGTAGGATTCTATCAATTGTTTTGCAGAACTAACTAAATGCCAATTATGATGTTTAGTGGCAAGAAATAAATTATTTAGTCCAACACTATTTTTAGGATCTAATAATTGCATCGAAAAAAAAGCACTAATTCTAGTATAAATATCATAATTAGAAGACGTATAATTGTTCATTTCATCAATAAATTGCTGATGCTTTTCTGGCTGAAAGTCATCAAAGATTAACGCGTATTGCAACCAAGTTAATCTTAATCCGTAATTTTTTTTGGAAAGTTCTTCTATCTCAAGTAGTTTTTTCTTCCTTTGATTTTCTGACATTTTAATATTATTGATAAAATCTCTTTTTATGTCATAACTTGGAAGATTGAATATCGAGTCCATTTTCGACTGATAGTCATCGCTACAGGAAGAAATTCTTCTCAATATCATTTGCTGAACATCAATATTTTTATCATAAAAAACACTATTTAGTTCTTTTTCGTCTTTATCAAATCGTCTATCGGGTATTTCTTGTAACGCTTTTACCTTTATAGCATCATGTATGTTTTTGCTTTTTAGTATAATTGCCACAATGCTATCTTTATTATTTAATGCTTTAAATCGATACAGTCGTTCCAGATATTGGTATTGCTTCCATTTTTTGAGATAGGGATATGCCAAAGAATCGCAATAGGTAGATTCTAACCATTTTTTTTTGAATTTCTCAGTATCAAAATTGGAAACCTTTTTTATCTCTGCCAGAAAGTCATCTGTTTCCACATTTTTGAAACTGTATTTCTTCAAATAGTTCTTAACAGCTTTTTTAAATTTTTTCTCACCAATATCAGTTCTTATGGTATGTAATGCCCAAGCTCCTTTTTCATAAAAACTCAAGGAACTGGCTTTTTCATTTAAAATGGGTAAAACTCCTTTTTGTTGAGATTGTAGCTTAATTTGCAACCAATTTTCATATAATTTATTATAAAAATAATCTTCACCGAAGACTTCTTTCTCGGCTAAAAGAGCATAATAGGTGGCAAATCCTTCTTGCAACCAATGGTGTTTTCCTGATTTGGCGGTAATCAAATCTCCAAACCATTGGTGGGCTAATTCATGTGCATTCACATTGATGTAGTTGCGATCGTTAAATCCCAGTTCATCAACAACATATTCTTGTGCGAAAATCGTAGAAGTCGTATTTTCCATTCCCGCATATACAAAATCATTTACTGGTATTTGTCGATATATTTTCCAAGGATACTTTACTCCTATTTCTTTTTCTAGAAAATTAAAAATTTTAGTCGAATAGCGATAGGTAGGTTCAACTTTTAACGAATCTTGTGGCTTAAAATATCTTTCTAAAATAACTCCTGCTGAAGATATTTCGGTTTGATAATTAAATGTACCAATGGCAAGCATCACTAAATAGGATGACATGGGTTTCTCCATTTCAAATTCATAAAAGGTTGTTTTTTCCTGCAGATTACGTTTCTTCTGAAGTAAAATACCATTAGAAACTACTTGATAATCATCATTGTAAGTTACCGAAATATTAAAAATAACCTTTTCATTCACGTCATCAAAACTAGGTAACCAATTGCTGGTATATTTTCCTTGCCCTTGAGTCCATATTTGATGAGATTGGCTAGTACCAATAAAATATAAAGATTGTTTAGGAAAGGCTTTGTAACGGAATGAAATAGTATTATCACCTTTGGTAAAGCCTTCATAGAGAATCAATTCTTTTTTATTATTTTTAAAATTTACTGGCTTCTCATTTACCAAAACTTCTGAAAAATCCATATTTTTTGCATCAATTCTAATCGAATCAATTCCTTTCAGCACTTTACATTCATAATAGACTTTTCCTTTTATGGATTTTTCTTCAAAATTGGGAATTACTGCAGCCTTGCATTTAATAAAATCGACATTAGTAGTTTGTTGCGCTATAGAACATAGTGAAAAAAATAGCAAGGTTATGTATTTCATCATGGCTTTAATGATCAATTTGATTAGTATTGGTTAGTTCTATCGATTATAAAAACTATTGTTTTGAGATTTTTTGAATAAAAATTTACAAAATTAAAAGTCCGCAATGACGCAAGGTAGCAATTGGTTTTGAATACCAAAACAATTCAAAATCTTCAAAATGATTTTCAAAATCAGATTTCAACTGAATGAAAGTTATTTTGTTGTCGTTGAAAACAGAGGTAGTTTCCAACATTTTAATTAACCAATGTGCTTTGTCTTCTTCTAATGTGATTTCAAAAGTTTCAATCTTATCATGAAAAGTTAATTTCATCATTTGCCAAGAATTACCTTTTTTAGATTTTGTGAACGTTTCACAACTCGGATTTCCTCCTATCCAAATAATTTTAGCTGAAGGTTTACTAGTGAATTCTATTTCTTTTTCCAAGCATGAAACAATATAATTGGATGGAATTTTGGTATTTGGAATCCTAAAGTCAAACCAATCTTGCAGCGGATAATCATAACAGATACCGTGCATATAATTGAACAACGATTTTTTTAATCCGAAACTAAATTTATCGTGATTAATTCCCGTTTTATCCTTAAAATTTATGTCATTGTGTGCAAAAGTAATATCATTTTGTTCTGGAATGACGCCAAATTCTTCGGGAAACATTCCTACTGGAGAATGGGCAGTCATAGCAAATTGATGCCAAAACCCCGATTGCAAAATCCCAAGTTCAAATAATTGACGTACCATTTCTAAACTATCAATTGTTTCTTGAATGGTTTGCGTAGGATATCCATACATCAAGTAAGCATGAACCATAATACCACTTTCAGTAAAATTTCGAGTAACCTGAGCAACTTGCTCAACTGTAACTCCTTTTTTTATTAATTCCAAAAGTCGATCTGAAGCTACTTCTAATCCACCAGAAACGGCTATGCAACCCGATGCTTTTAGTAAAAAACATAAGTCAGTTGTAAAACTTTTCTCAAATCGAATGTTGGTCCACCAACTGACTACTAATTTTCTTTTGATAATTTCTAAGGCTACTTCACGCATTAATGCTGGTGGAGCTGCCTCATCTACGAAGTGAAAACCATTTTCACCAGTTTGCGCCATTAATTCCTCCATCCTATCCACTAGAATTTTGGCAGCGATGGGTTCATAGACTTTGATATAATCTAGAGAAATATCACAAAAAGTGCATTTTCCCCAATAACAACCATGAGCCATAGTGAGTTTATTCCAGCGACCATCACTCCATAAACTGTGCATTGGGTTGGCCATTTCAATAACCGAAATGTAGTTATCTAAAAGCAAATCAGAATAATCGGGTGTTCCAACATTACTTTGTTTATAATCGGATTTAGTGGAATTGTTTTTATAAACAACTTTTCCATTTTCTAAAAGAAAAGTGCGTTTAAATTCGCTATCGTTTTTCTCCAAAGCACTTTGATTGCGCTCGGTGTGACAAACTTGATTAAAAAGCAACTCTAGTGGTAATTCACCGTCATCTAATGTGATAAAATCAAAGAAATCAAAAACACGTGAATCTTTTAGCTCGCGGAGTTCGGTATTTGGAAAACCACCTCCCATGGCGATTTTAATCGTTGGAAAATGCTTTTTAATGAATTGAGCCGAACGAAAAGCACTATATAAGTTTCCGGGAAATGGAACTGAAAAACAAACTAATTTAGGTTGAATAACAGCTATTTTATCTTCTAAGATAGTGAGTGAAATTTTGTCAATATACGTTGGTTCTTTTTGTAAATGATAGTATAATTCATCAAACGAATTGGCACTTCTGCCTAAACGTTCGGCATAGCGGCTGAAACCAAAATTCTCATCAATGCATTCCACAATAAAATCTGACAAATCTTCAAGATACAAAGTCGCCAAATGTTTGGCTTTATCTTGTAATCCCATAGTTCCAAATGCCCATTCCATATCCTCTAATTGGTTGAATCTAGAAGCCTCCGGAAGAAAATTCCCACTACAAATTTGACGTGCTAACGAAGGATTTTTACCTTGTAAAAATGAAATTATAGCATCAATAGTTTTGATATAATCCTGTTTTAAAGCGAAGATGCGTTGGGAATTGAGCGATGGAAGATCGGATTGGCTAACCGTTGAAAAAACATTCTGTAATCCTTTTTTTGAAAATAACTCTAAAATCACTTCAATTCCCAAATCCATTTGAAAAGCCGAAATTTTTTTGGTATTCAAAAAACCCTTAATATATGCCGTCGCCGGATAAGGTGTATTTAGTTGAGTAAAGGGTGGTGTTATTAGAAGGATGTTTTTCAAAAGGAAAATGTTTTTGCAAAAGTAATTTAAATTAATAAATATGATACCAAACAAAATATTTGATGATATTAAAATGTGCAAATCCATACCATATTTCAATATTTTTTTGATTTAATTTGTAAGTATATATGTATTAATTTGTTTAAATTTATCACCTCACTGACATTCTACCTAACATGAAAAATATACTATTCTTCATCATTTTATTTTTAGTTACATCCAAGGGCTTTTCTCAAACCTCACCAGTAAATAGATTTATTGAAAATGAAAAAGGAAAAGTTATTACTAGTGATGAAGAAAAAGAACTATTTCTTTCGAAATTAAAAGCAAATAAAGAGAGGGAAATCAAACAACTTTCACATGCAAATGTTAGCCAAACATCTGTAGAAATGTGTACTAATAGTGGTTTTGAACAGTATGAAAATGTCAGCGGTTCTTTAAAACTTAAAAATTTTTTATATACTATTGGCGATCCACCTGGACCTACAGAATGTAAATCTATAACAAATACCGCCAACTCTTATATCGATATTTACGATCCAAATAACACCAATGTGATGGCTACTACTGTGCCGGCAAACTTAATTGATCCTTACATTGGAAATATTAATGCTTTTGATCAATATGCATTAAAAATAAATTATTCAAATTCAAGTACTTACGGCTCAATAGTGCAAGGAAAAAGATTTAAAACTAATAATGAAAATTTTTTAAAATTTAATTATAAAGCTGTTTTAATGACAGTTTATGACTCTGGACACACCGATAATCAACCATTTATCAAAGCACGAATTATTAACACTTCGGGAACAGTCGTAAATGAATTTTGTTTAGTTGGCGATGAAAACAATTGTATTTTCACAGTAATACCAGATTCAAGTTCACCTACACTGTATACCGCAAATTGGCAATCAGGATTTTTAGATATTTCCTCCATACCAAATAATGAAGAGTTTACAGTGGAATTTATGGCATCACGTTGCGGATTTGGTGGTCATTTTGGATATATGTATATTGATGATATTTGTCTTTTGCATTCAAACGAAAATTTTCAAGGCTCCATTGAATTAAATCCATTAAACAAAGTATGTCCAACTTTACCAATGAATGTTTGCGGGAACTACACAGTGCCAAATTCTGGAGGTATTACGGCTACTATCGGTACTATTACACTAAATTTATACAATAGTTCTGGAACATCTGTTTATAGTACCACAACAACTTCTAGTTTAGACACGGTAAACAAACAATTTTGTTTTACACTAAATTCATCCAATTTTCCTAACAGTATTAATGCCAACTATAACGTTGGTGTCACAGCAAGTTACAATTTAACTGGAAATACAGCTTGTGGAGGTACAATTCTTAATTCAGCAAATGACGCTGATGCTAATCCAGGTTGGGATATTTCTTTTCAAAATTGTTCAGCATCTTGTAATTTTAACGTAAATACTACAAAACTATCGTTGTGCGATTCAAATCATGACGGAATAGAGGTCTTTAACTTAAATGATGTAAATGCAAATATTGTAACATCAATAACTGGCCTAACTTTTAGTTATTTTAATTCTTTTAACGATGCAAATTCAAATAGTAATCCTATAGCAAATAGTAGTGCCTACAGCAGTTCTAGTAAAGTATTATATGTAAGAGTAGCTCAAAATCTTACTTGTTTTAAGATTATTGCCATAACTTTAGAAGTAAGAAATCCTAATGTCAATATCAGTGGTATTTTAAACGTTTGTTCAGGAAGCACTGTACTTACAGCTACATCAGGTTCGAACTATTTATGGAATACAGGCGCAATAACTCAAAGTATTACAGCAACTACAATTGGAACTTATTCTGTAACTGTTACGGATGCAAGTGGCTGTAGTAATGCTGCCTCTGTTACTATTGAATCTTCTCAGATTGCGACGACTCCAAACGTAACAATTACACAACCAAGTTGTTTTATAACAATTGGAAGCATACAAATAACTTCACCAGCAGCACAATATAGTTTTGATAATGGGGTAACATGGGTTACAAATCCAATAAAAAATAATTTAAATCCAGGGACTTATTTAGTAAAAATAAAAACAATAAATAATTGTATTTCATTTCCATTGACCGTTACTATATATGCAGCTCTAACATCTTATCCTAATTTCAGCTATACAAACCCAGCATTTTGCGGTGATTCAGGAACTATTACAATTACTACTTCTGCTCCTTTTTACAGTTTTGACGATGGAGTAACGTGGGTAACCAATCCAATTGCAACAAATTTACAAAATGGTACATATAAAATTAGAACAAAAGATTCGCAAGGATGTATATCAAATTACAACACGGTTATAATAAGTAGCGTTACTTTAGAAACACCAACCTATACTGTCATAAATCCCGCCTGTGGAATAAATGGAAGTATAACTATAAACACTATTGCAGATTTTTATACATTTGATGGTGGTACAACTTGGGTAACCAATAATGTATTGTCAAATTTAACTTCGGGTAGCTATTCCCTGGCTATAAAGAACAATTTAGGATGTACTTCTCAATATACCAATGCTTATGTCACTGATTTACAAAATACTTCTCCAGATATAAGCACAGTTCAACCAATTTGTGGAACTGGTGGTAGTATAGCAATTAATACCTTGGCAAATTATTATAGTTATGATGATGGAGTAACATGGGTTACTAATAATATTGCCACGAACCTTCCTCCTGGTCAATATATAATCAAAGTAAAAAACTCAAGTGGATGTATTTCTTTAAGTAATTACGTGAATTTATATACACCAACCTTAGATTATCCCATTCTAGATATTATTCAACCTCAATGTGGTGTAAACGGTTCAATTACAGTAAATACATTATCCGATTTTTATAGTTTTGATGGAGGAGTAACTTGGGTTACAAATAACTTTATGAGCCTACCTGCAGGGAACTATCAAATTTTGATTAAAAATAATTTAGGATGTACTTCAAACAATAATTACATTAACTTGTATTCACCTTTATTACCAACACCTCTTTATAGTGTAGTGCAACCAACGTGTTCTAGTACAGGAAGTATTTCAATTTTAACAACAGCTGCTTTTTACAGCATTGATGGTGGAACTACATGGGTAACTACTTCGGTCTTTAACAATTTATCAGGAGGGTATTATTATATTAAAATAAAAAATAGTCTCGGATGTGTTTCAGATTATTACAATATAAGTTTAAATCAATCATATTTATCGGTACCCACATATACCTATACAAATCCTTCTTGCGGAAACACAGGAAAAATTACATTTACCTCGTCTGCTGCCTTTTATAGTATTGACAATGGACAAACTTGGTCAACAAACCCTGTTTTCAATAATTTAACTTCTAATTATTATTATCTTCTTGTCAAAAATAATAGTGGCTGTATTTCAAATGTAATTTATGTTTATCTAGACTCAAGTGCTTTAAGCAATCCAAATTTCACTTCTGATTTTTCATGTATTACTAATACTGGAACTATTACTATTACATCAGTAGCGTCACAATATAGCATTGATAATGGTGTAACTTGGTCAACAAATCCATTATTTTCGAATCTTCCAAGTGCTAGTTATTATATTGTTATTAAAAATAGTGCAGGTTGTACATCCAATTATTCTAGTATATATCTTGGTAATACTTTGAGCAGCCCTACTTATACATTAACACAACCTTTGTGTGGCGTAAATGGTAGTATTACAATAACAACTAATTCAGCATTTTATAGCATTAATGGCGGCACTACTTGGGTAACAACTCCTGTTTTTTCTAATTTAGTCCCTGGTAGTTACTCCATAAAGATTAAAAATTCAACTGGTTGTCAATCCTATTCTAGTTATGTCGATCTTTATCAACCTTATATTGGAAATCCAAATTATTCAGTTACTCAACCCATATGCGGAACTGGTGGAACTATAAGTATTAGTACAGTTGCTTCTCAATACAGTATTGACAATGGAGTTACTTGGCAAACAAACCCCGTATTTTCAAACCTTTCAGATGGTTATTATTCAGTTGTAATTAAAAATAGTCAAAATTGCATCTCTCAAGGGCTTTCAGTTTATTTAAATCCCTACTATTTACCAAATCCAAATTTTACAATTGTACAACCTACTTGTGGAAGTAATGGAAGTATTTCTATTGCAACTCTTTCGGCACAATATAGTTTTGATGGCGGAACTACATGGGTTACTAATCCCGTTTTATCAAATTTAACCTCTGGTTATTACTACATTCGAATAAAGAATAGTCAAGGATGTACTTCAAACCCAAACTCTGTAGGTGTTAATATTCACGAATACTATTTGCCAGCTCCACTATTTTCAATGGATCAACCATCATGCGGAAATCCTGGAAATATTACGATTTTAACAGCAGCCGATTTTTATAGCTTTGATAATGGTGCAACTTGGAGTACCAATCCAATTCTAAGCAATCCAGCTCCTGGATATTACAACATTAAAATAAAAAACAATCTTGGATGCACCTCAACTGCACAATATGCGAATGTCAATTCATTTTATTTACCAGCACCAAATACAATAGTTACTCAACCAACCTGCACATTAACAACTGGAAGTATTAAGGTTAATAGTCCTGCAGATCAATTTAGTTTTGATAATGGAGTTACTTGGACAACAAATTCAATATTATTAAATGTTTCGCAAGGAAGTTACTATATAAAAATTAAAAATTCTTTAGGATGTATTTCCTCTAGTAGTTATGTTTATATCCAGAGTGCTCCATTTATTCCAACCGCACCCGCAGTAAGTGTTACACAGCCATCTTCTTGTGGAACTACTGATGGAAGTATAACCATAACAACAAGTGCTTTTGAATATAGTTTCAACAATGGCGCAACATGGACCACCAATCCGACAAAAATTAATTTAGCAGCCGGAACATATAATATTAAGACCCGAAACAATTCTTCTCAATGTGAATCAGCAACGACAATTGTAAATCTTAATTCAGGAGCAACAATTGCTTCGCCCGCATTTACAGTATCAAATCCTGGATGTAACAATTTAAATGGGTCCATAACAATTACGACCTCTGCAGCCTATTACAGTTTTGACAATGGAACGACATTTGTAAATTCTAATATAAAAACAAATTTAGCACCTGGTACATATCAATTAAAAATAAAAGATGTCGCAGGATGTATTTCTAGTTCAAGTACTGCTACAATAATTAATTCAACAAACCTTTCAGCTCCATTTTTAACTGTCACACAACCAAACTGCACCACTCCTACTGGTGCTATTGAAGTAACTACATCAGCAAATCAATATAGTTTTGACAATGGTGTTACCTTTACGTCGTCAAACATACTAAATGGATTAACAGCTGATAATTACTTTATCAAAATAAAAGATGCAACAGGTTGTTTGTCTGATGCTAGTTCTGTAACGATCATTTCTGCGCCAGTAACACCAAATGCTCCTACAATATCTGTTGCTCATCCATTAGATTGCATAACCTCTACAGGCTTAATTACTGTTACCAGTCTTGCCGTACTTTACAGTTTTGATAATGGTTTAACTTGGAGTAATAATTCTATCTCAACTCCACTTATTTCAGGTACATATCAAGTTCTAGTAAAAGAATCAATAAATGGATGTCAATCTTTAGCAACAACTGCTATAATTAATTCACCTCCAAATGCTCCCGCAACACCCATTATAGCTATTACACAACCAGTTTCTTGTGTGAATCCTTATGGTACTATTACCGTTACTAGCACTGCTTTTGAATATAGTTTTGATAATGGACTAACCTATTCGAGCAATCCAAACTCGGCACCTTTACCAGTAGGAAGTTATGAAATAAAGGTGAAAAATAACTTTAACTGTGAATCAAATTCAGCTACGGCGGTAATTAATGTTCCAACAGATTATCCGACAGCACCTCAATTCACTATTGTGCAACCGGATTGCAACCATAGCACTGGTTCAATTTCTATAACAACAACAGGAACAGAATATAGTTTTGATGATGGCATAACTTGGACACTTAATCCAATTTTATCCAATTTACCTCCTGCAACTTACAAACTAAGAATTAAAAATGCGTTAGGTTGCATTTCTCCTTTTAGTGAAGCGATCATAATACAATTTACTAATTTTCCAAGTTTACCAAACATAACATCTCCACAAACTTTTTGCATCCAGCAAAATGCTATTTTAGGTAATATTACAATTTCAGGATCAAATATTAAATGGTATGATTCGTTAATGGGTGGAAATCTAATTCCAAATGCAACAAATTTAATTGATGGAACTACTTATTATGCTTCCCAAACAATTGGAAGTTGTGAGAGTTTGAGAGCTGCGGTAACAATTTCGATACAAAACACCCCGGCTCCCGTCGGTGATTCAAATCAAATATTTTGCTCTACATCAAATCCAAACTTAAATAATATAATTATTGCTGGAACATCAATAAATTGGTATGCAAATGCTACAAGCACGCAAACTTTGCCGAGCTCCACTTCATTAGTTGATGGAATGTCCTACTTTGCAACTCAAACAATAAATGGATGTGAAAGCGTTGCTAGATTGCCAATAACAATATCTATCATTAGCTCCTTGAATGCAAACGATTATTCTCAATCAATTTGTGATGATTTAAATGATGGTTCAGAAAATGTTTTACTTTCCACTTATAATAGCAATCTAATTAGTTCTGTAATCAATACAACGTTCACCTTTTACACATCATTAATAGGTGCTCAAAATCAAGTTATAAATGAGCAATTGAACTCCAATTATATTCTAAATCTTGGATTAAATACAATTTATGTTAGACTAGAATCAACAAATGGATGCCATCAAATTGTAAAATTAGAATTGACTTTAGTTTCGAAACCTAGAATTTCTATTAATGATGTAATTCCAATTTGTAAAACAAGTAGCATTGTTGTAGATGCAGGAGCAGGTTTTAATAGTTATATTTGGTCAACCGGCGAGACGACACAATCTATTACAATTACAATACCAGGAACTTATTCTGTAACTGTTACCAAAAATTATGATACTTTAACTTGTTCCTCAGTAAAAACATTTAGTGTAATTGATTCAGAAGTAGCAACAATTACCTCAATAGAAATTAAAGACTGGACTGATGTTGAAAATATTATTATCGTTTCAACAGCACTAAATGACAACTATTTGTATTCTCTAGATGGTATAAATTACCAAACCAGCAATACTTTTACTGGTTTAATGAACGGCCTATACACCGTTTATGTCAAAGACGAATGTGGGATTGTGATGCAAGAAGTTGTTGTACTAAATTATCCCAAATATTTTACACCAAATGGTGATGGTATAAATGACGTATGGAAAATTAATTTTTCAGAAAAGGAGCCTTCAATAAATATAAAAATATTTGATAGATTTAGTAAATTACTAAAAAATTCAAGCGATAATGGCTGGGATGGAACTTTTAATGGAAGATTAATGCCATCAGATGATTATTGGTTTACAGTTACAAGATCAAACGGTAAAGAATATAAGGGACATTTTACGCTTAAGCGATAAAATATAAGGGAAGGTTAAAGCAATTAAGTTTTGCTAAATTTTAAGTATTTTTGTAAAAAATTATCATGCAAAACGATTGTATTAGCTACCAAAAATCAGGATATTTCACTAAACTAATAACAGATTATTTAGACGAAAACTCTGCGTTAAAACAGTTATATAATCGTTTTCCAAAGATTGAAAATTTCAAAGAACAAATAATTGAAAAAAAAGAGAATTTCCCTTTTGAAAACAGACAAGTTTTAGTTTCCGAACTAGAAAACCAATATACCAATTTTAATGTATCAGATGCCACCGCTGACAATATTAAATTATTACATCAAGCAAATACATTTACTATAACAACAGGACATCAACTTAATTTATTTATGGGTCCGTTATATTTTTTATATAAAATTGTCTCTACAATTAATCTTTGCAAACAATTAAAAAAGGAGTATCCGGAGAATAATTTTGTTCCAATTTATTGGATGGCAACCGAGGATCATGATTTTGAAGAAATTAATTATTTTAATTTTAAAAATAAAAAAATCAATTGGAACCGAGAAAGTTCAGGACCTGTTGGAAGACTTTCTACAGAAGGACTATCAAAAGTATTAGATCATTTTTCAAACGAAATTGGCATTGGAGAAAATGCAAATTATTTAAAGTCATTATTCCAAAAATCATACGTAGAGCACCACAATTTGGCCGATGCTACCCGCTATTTAGCCAATGAATTGTTCTCAAATGAAGGATTAGTAATTGTTGACGGAGATTCGATAGCATTAAAACAGTTGTTCATTCCATTTGTTGAAAAAGAATTAGTAGAGCAAACATCATTTGACAAAGTGAGTCAAACCAATGAATTTTTAAAGGATTATTTTATTCAGGTAAATCCAAGAGAAATCAATCTTTTTTACATCGAAGATAATGTAAGAGAACGTATTATTTTTACTAATAATGTTTATCATATCAATAATACTTCGATCCAATTTACTAAAAATGAGATTTTAGCTGAATTAAAAAATCATCCAGAAAAATTTAGTCCAAATGTTATTTTACGTCCGTTATATCAAGAAGTCATTTTACCGAATTTGTGCTATGTTGGCGGAGGCGGAGAAATTGCTTATTGGCTTGAATTAAAATCAAATTTTGAGGTAAACAAAATTACTTTTCCCATACTTTTACTTAGAAATTCTGTTTTGTTAGCCACCCAAAAACAAATTGAAAAGACTGCTAAACTGGATTTAAGCTGGAATGATTTATTTTTGAATCAACAAGAATTATTCAATTCCAAAACTAGAGAATTATCGCTACTAAATATTGATTTTTCAGAAATGAAAGAAAATCTGATAAAACAATTTAAAGCATTACATGAAATAGCTAAACAAACAGATAAATCCTTCATAGGTGCTGTTAAAGCTCAAGAAATCAAACAAATAAAAGGTGTAGAAAATTTAGAAAAAAGGTTATTAAAGGCTGAAAAAAAAGTTCATATCGACAAATTAGATAGAATTTTATTACTTCAAAATGAGTTATTTCCGAATCAAAGTTTGCAAGAACGAAAGGTAAATTTTTCAGAGTTTTACTTAGAATCGGGTCAAGAGCTCTTTACTAATTTATTAAAAACATTAAAGCCTTTAGAACATAATTTTAGAATTATTACAATCTAATTTTCCTAATAAAAAACTTTTAAATGCTGAATTTGCAACTTCAATCTAAAGTTGTACTTTTGCAATCAATTTAAAAATAAAAAAATGGCTACAAATAGAACATTTACAATGATTAAGCCTGATGCTGTTGAAAACGGACACATTGGCGGAATATTAAACATGATAACGGAAGGTGGATTCAAAATTGTTTCATTGAAATTAACTCAGTTAACAATTGCTGATGCACAAGCATTTTATGCAGTTCACTCTGCAAGACCTTTCTTTGGCGAATTAGTAGAATTTATGACTAGAGGACCAATAGTTGCCGCTATTTTAGAAAAAGAAAATGCAGTAGAAGATTTTAGAACATTAATTGGTGCAACTAATCCAGCTGATGCTGCTGAAGGAACAATCCGTAAAAAATATGCAACTTCTATTGGTGAAAATGCAGTTCACGGTTCAGACTCTGATGAAAACGCTGCTATTGAAGGAGCTTTCCACTTTTCAGGAAGAGAGCAATTCTAATATCTAGTATTATTAAAAATAATAAATCCCGTTTCTTAATTGAAATGGGATTTTTTTTACCTAAAAATTATATCTTTAATAATGTCTTTTCGAAGTTCTTCGTTAAGCATTGCAATAATTTTTTGCTTACCATAGCTTAATTCTTCCCGTAACACAGCTGATGTTAATTTAACATATAAAGTAGTACCTTTCAGAATTACTTCTTGTGTATAACTATTTACGCCATTACCCATTAGGGATTTCCAAGCTTGTTCTGCGTCAATTTTGTCCATGCCTGATTCCAGCCTGTTTTGTTGAATAAACTGCTGTAAAACCTCGGATATAGAATTTTCATTACTTACTCTTTTAGACATTCTTGTAAATTAAATCTAATTTATTTTATAGTAAATGGTACTTGTCGCTTATAATGATATTCTAAATTTGAATCATTTTTAAGAACTAAAATTGAGTCTCTAATTTCAATAATTTCTTCACTCCATTTTGAATAACTGGTCGAATAATTAATAAAAAATCTTTCATTTTTTTTAGAGATTGAAATCGTTTCCTTTATGTTATTTGTTAAATATTTTCCATTCAATTGAGGCATAACTTTCTGACGAAAACCTTTATTATCCTTGATTTGAAAAAAATCAATTGTCTCATTGACCTTGTATTCTTTCTTTTCACCGCCAGATAATTCTACTTTTTGAATTTCCCAATATCCGTTAATTTTTGATATATCTTTATCAGTAATTGTTTGTTTGCATGAAACCATCAACAGTCCGAATAAGAAAAATAAGATTGTTTTTTTCATCTTGAAATTAAATTTATTTCGCTCAAAAACAGTATTTTGGCTATTTGAATCTTGAATTAAAGAATTTTATTAATGCGTAAAGAAATAAAACGTAGGAAATAAGTCCTAATCCCATTGATAGACTTAAAAACCATTTCTCAATGAACTTTGCAAAAATTTCAATGATGACACTTACCAAAATTAAAAGTATAGGCGAAGCTGATTTAAAAAACAAGAAAAATCTATTCATACCTTAATTATTTAAAAAAACTATCAACAAACTCATACTTATTAAAAACTTGTAAGTCTTCAATACCCTCTCCAACACCAATATACTTTACAGGAATTTGAAATTGGTCAGAAATTCCAATGACAACTCCTCCTTTGGCAGTTCCATCTAATTTTGTCACTGCTAAACAAGAAACCTCTGTGGCAGCCGTGAATTGTTTTGCTTGCTCAAAGGCATTTTGTCCTGTAGAACCATCTAATACTAAAAGTACATCGTGAGGAGCATCGGAGATGACCTTTTGCATTACACGTTTCACTTTATAAAGCTCACCCATAAGACCAACTTTATTGTGCAAACGACCAGCAGTATCAATAATAACTACATCCGCATTTTGTGCAACAGCACTTTGCAAAGTATCATATGCAACGGAAGCAGGATCGCTTCCCATCTGTTGTTTTACTATAGGGACTCCTACTCTATCAGACCATATTTGTAATTGGTCAATAGCGGCAGCTCTAAAGGTATCAGCGGCACCAAGAACTACTTTATAACCCGATTTCTTAAACTGATATGCTAATTTGCCAATGGTAGTAGTTTTGCCAACACCATTAACACCAACAACCATGATAACGTATGGTTTTTTATCTGCCGGAATTTTGAACTCCGATTCTTCACCAGACTTTGTTTCTGATAAAAGTCCTGAAATCTCTTCACGAAGAATTTGATTGAGTTCGTCAGTCCCAAGATATTTATCATTTGAAACTCGCTCCTCAATACGTTTTATAATTTTCAGGGTTGTTTCAACACCTACATCAGAAGACACAAGTATCTCTTCAAGGTTATCTAAGACTTCATCATCAACTTTAGACTTGCCAGCAATAGCTTTGGTCAGTTTAGAAAAAAAAGTTGTTTTTGTTTTCTCCAAACCCTTATCTAATGTTTCCTTCTTTTCCGAGGAAAATATTCTTTTAAAAAAACTCATTTCGATATATTATTTTTTTTAGAAATAATGCGAAACAAAATACTTTTCGCTTTATAAATAAAATTAGAGACAAATATAAAAATAAAAAAGCTACTTCCATCGGAAATAGCTTAGTTGTATCTGTCTTTTATAATTTATTTCTTTTTAAGAAATTCATCTACTTCTTCTGGAGTCATAATACTTTCAACAAAAGTATAAGCACCCGTTTTAGGAGACTTAACCATTTTAATAGCTTTTGTCAATCTCTTTGAAGCTGTTTGTAACGTTGCAACGGTTTTCTTTGCCATGATTTAATGAGTATTTGAAGTTTTAATAAATCTCTATTTAATGTAAACCATTTGAGATTATTATCAAACCATTAATTATTTAATTTCTTTATGAACAGTCATTCTCTTTAAGATTGGATTAAATTTTTTAATCTCTAATCTATCTGGAGTATTTTTTTTATTTTTTTTTGTAATATAACGAGAAGTTCCTGGAAGACCAGTTGCTTTGTGCTCAGTACATTCTAATATCACTTGAATTCTATTACCTTTCTTTGCCATCTTGCTTTTTATTTATTGGATTAGAATTATTTAATAAATCCGTTAGCTTTTGCAGTTTTCAACACAGCAGCTAATCCATTTTTATTGATTGTTTTAATTGTAGATGCAGCTACTCTAAGAGTAATCCATCTGTCTTCTTCAGCAAGATAGAAACGTTTTTTAACTAAGTTTACAGAAAACTTTCTCTTAGTTTTGTTCATAGCGTGAGAAACGTTATTTCCTACCATCGCTCTTTTACCTGTAAGGTCACAAACTCTTGACATTATGCTTTTCTTTTATCGTTATTCAAAATCAGGGTGCAAAGAAACAAAAAAGAAACCTTATACACAAAAAAATATCACAGATTTTTTAAAATTTCTTTTTGCAACATTTCAAATGCTTTATTGACTGTTCTATCTATCACTTTCTCACGTGGTTGCCCAAAATTGAATTCTTCTACTATCAATTCGGTTGGCGTTGCTATTGCTATAAAAACAGTTCCTATAGACTTATCGGCATCACCTTTTGAGGGACCTGCATTACCAGTTGTAGCAATAGCATAGTCTGTTTGCATTATTTTTTTAATTCCGAGAGCCATCTCTTTTGCTACTTGAGCACTAACTACTGAATATTCGTCTATTGTCTTTTTCGAAACTTCTAAAACCGAAATTTTTGTATCAGTGGCATAACTCACGACACTTCCCCGAAAATAATTGGATGCACCCGAAACCGAAGTTAAACGCTCTGCTATTTTTCCTCCTGTACAACTTTCGGCTGTGGAAATAGTTTTACCAATTTTTGTTAACTCTCTTCCTAAAACCACTTCAATGGTTTCATTTTCATCAAATCCAACAATAATATCTCCTATAATTTTTGTTAATGATTTTACATTTTCTTCAATTACATTTTCAAGGATTTCCTCATTATTACCTCTAGCAGTTAATCGTAATCGAACCCTCCCCGGAGCAGGTAAATAGGCTAATTTAATACAATTAGGTAGATTATCTTCCCAATTCTCTATTCTCTCAGCCACAAGACTTTCTCCTTGACCATAAGTCATAATGGTTTTATGAATTATATAGGGACGCTCATATTCCTTAATAATTTTTGGAATAATCTCGTTTTCTATAATGTATTTCATTTCATAAGGCACACCTGGCAATGAAATAAAAACAGTATCCTCTTTCTTCATCCACATTCCTGGTGCGGTTCCCACTTTATTAAACAAAACTTCACACTTAGAAGGAACCAAAGCTTGATCTTTATTCATTTGAGAGGCGGGACGTTTCATAACACTCTCGATTAGTTCAATTACATGAGCTTCTATAGTCGCATTCAGAACTAATGTATCATTAAAATATTCACAAAAAGTATGTTTAGTAATATCATCTTTTGTGGGACCTAAGCCTCCCGTAATTACTACCAAATCAACTTTATTTTGTAGTGATAAAAAAGTATTTAAAATATGTTGTCTATCATCGGAAATAGAAATCATTTCGTTGATTTGAACTCCAATTTTATCCAGTGATTTTGCAATAAATCCTGAATTAGTATCTACAATTTGTCCAATAAGAATTTCGTCGCCAATAGTAACTATCGTTGCTTTCAAGAATGTAAAATTTAAATATTAGTTTTTGGTTTTAGAAAAAAAATCAAAAAAGGTATTACGACTATTTATTTAAAATAGTTTTTTTGAATCAATAATAATGAAAGGTAGGAAAAGGATTGTCAAATTATTTAGCAACCATTGACTTAGAATTATATTTCAAAATCTTTCTTTATCTCTTTGATTGCTTTATCAACCTGACTTTGAATACTTTCAAAGGTCGCGTCAATTTCTTTTCGTTTACCTTCTGCTCTTGTCCAGGCTTCAACTTGAAGAATTTCTTCATAAGCGATAGACATTCCTAACAAATCCAAAGTGGGTTTTATTTTATGCGCATAGGCATAAGCATGCTTGTGATCTTTATTTTTAATGCCATTTTCTATTTCTTTCAAATCCTGAGGCACTTCGGTTACAAAGAGCATAATGATTTGCATTACAAATTCAGGATCGTCGTCTGAAAGTGCATAAACTTTTGATAGGTTATAATTTATTGCCATTATTTAACGTTTATTCTAAATGATTTTTTATTCTCTATGTATCCTTCTAATATATCGTTTGGTTTTACATCACAAACGCCTTCTGGTGTTCCTGTAAAAATAATATCACCTTTTTTTAGTGTAAAAAATTGAGAAACATAAGCAATCAATTCATCAATTTTCCATAACATATGATCTGTATTCCCTTTTTGAACTACGATACCGTTGTTGATTAATTCAAAGTTAATACTTTCTAATGAATTAAATGTACTCTTAGGATAAAATTCTCCAATAACTGCTGAACCATCAAACGCTTTAGCTTTTTCCCAAGGTAATCCTTTTTCTTTTAACTTACTTTGTAAATCACGGGCAGTAAAATCTATTCCTAATCCGATTTCATCATAATAAGTATGTGCAAACTTTGCTTCTATATATTTTCCGACTTTATTTATTTTAACTAAAACTTCCACTTCGTGATGCACATCATCACTAAATTCAGGTATGACAAATGGATGTTGTTTTAGTAATATAGAAGAATCGGGTTTCAAAAAAACAACGGGTTCTTCAGGACGTTCGTTCTGAAGTTCTTCGATGTGCTTGCCATAATTCCTTCCGATACAGATAATTTTCATTTTTCTAGTAATTACTATTCACTATTTTGTATTGAGCTTTCTCAATTTAATTCCTGTTAACACTTTTTTGGTATAAAGCGGAAAATCAGCTCCTTGAATCCAACCATAATAACCAGGTTCTTTTTCTAAAACATCATCAACTAATTGACCCTTATTTTTTCCAAAAGTGAAAATTTCCTTTCCTTCATTATTTAATGCTATGAATCCTGCAAAATCAACCGATTTTTTTCTTGTTGTAAATTCAGATAAAGATTTCATATCATTTTCTAAATCATGATATCGATCAAGTTGCGCTTTCAAAATTTCATAAGTTGCCATAGTATCGGCCTCTGCTGAATGTGCATTTTCTAAACTTTTTCCGCAATAAAATTTCAAAGCGGCACTCAAAGTACGTTCTTCCTTTTTATGAAAAATAGTTTGCACATCAACTGAAACTCTATTTTTCATATCAAAATCTACTTCAGCACGTAATAATTCTTCAGCTAAAAGTGGAATATCAAAACGATCCGAATTAAAACCAGCTAAATCGGAATCCTTGATCATATTATGAATTTGCGAAGCTAATTCTCTAAAGGTGGGCTCATTAGCTACTTTTTCATTTGTTATTCCATGCACTGCAGTAGTTTGAGCAGGAATTGGAATTGTTGGATTTACTAACCAAGTTTTACTTTCTTTATTCCCATTCGGATATACTTTAAAAATTGAAACTTCTACAATTCTATCTTTCGCTACATCAACACCAGTAGTTTCAAGGTCAAAAAAACAAATGGGTCTGTTAAGTTTTAATTCCATCATTGATAATTAGAGGACAAATATAAATTTTTGAAGTTACCGTTTATCGATTAAATCTTTTTTTTAAAAATTTAACAAAAAACAATTTCATAATTAAAAAATTACTTAAAAAATTGATTTCTATAAATCATTCAATATCTATTCTAATTTAATGTGTGATTTAATAAATATCAACATAAATGCAGAGTTATATTCTGATTAATTAGATATTAAATTAAAAAAAAAACTTAATTGCTTGAACCTAAAAAAATCGAGAAATTTTTAACGACCTTTGATAATAAAAGAAAGTAAAAGTTTAATGATTATCGTTTATAAAAAACCTTTCAATCCTTTTGTAGGGAACCAACCATAAAAATGCCACAAAAATGTATAATATCACTGAAACGATTGGGTAAAAATTAGCAAAACCTATAGCAATAGAATAGAAAATGACCGATGCTTTTTCTTTGTATGCTTTCCCTATTGCTTTTGAAAGATTTGAATCTTTTCCTGAAATTTTTATGATTTGCCTTTGTAAGATAAAATAAGCTAAACCATTCATAAATAACACAACACCATACAACATCATCGGAAACGGAGCAAAATGATTTTCACCATTCCATGCGGTTACAAAAGGAATTAATGATAACCAAAACAATAGATGTAAGTTTGCCCAGAGAATGCTTCCATTTACAATTCGAACGGTATGCAACATGTGATGGTGATTGTTCCAATAAATTCCGATATAAATAAAACTCAAAATATAACTCAAAAACTTTGGCATTAATGGACTTAAAGCATTACAATCTGTCCCTACCGGAAGCTTAAATTCCAATACCATAATAGTTATAATAATAGCAAGAACACCATCGCTAAAAGCTTCAAGTCTGTTTTTATTCAATTATCTAATTATTTAAAGTTCCCAATGTTTTATGAATTTTTCTTTTATGATGGGTTTGTTTTATATCCTTATCACCTGATATAATACTGATGCTTCCATCAATTTCAAACATAGCTAATTTTACTTCTTTGTAATATTCAACGCCATGCTCCCTCATGGCTTCTTGTAATTCATCATTGGTTATTCCTAATCGACTGATGGTATCAAACTCAATTTTACCATTGTGAATCAAAATCTCTGGCCGATCTTGTACAAGATTTTTTATAAATTCTGATTTAGACATTACCTTTTTAAACCCAAAATTAATAATGAATAAAGCCAAAGCAGCTACAATTCCACCATAGAGAGAGGTATTGTTACCAACCATTGCATTTTGAACCGAGTTACTAATTAACAAAATCAAAATTACATCGGCAGTATTCAATTGTGATAATTGTTTTTTTCCAAAAACGCGTAACGCAATAATCATAAAAAAATAGACCGAAACACTGCGGATAACAATATCTAAATAGGGATTCATTTTTTTAGTTATTGATTTTAATCTCAAACATTTTATTCCAATTTTTCCCAGTAACAAAGAAGGTTTTCGTTTTTGGATTGTACGCAATTCCGTTTAAGACATCTACATCAGCCAGTTTAGTTCTTTTCTTTTCTAAATCTGATAAATCAAGCATACTTTCGACTGCACCATTTTTCGGATTTATGATTATAACAAAATTCTTTTGGTAAATATTGCTGTAAATCTTTCCATCAACCCATTCTAATTCATTTATATTAGGGATTTTTGAGTTACCCGAATAAACATTTAGATAATCAATTTGTTGAAATGTTTCGGGGTTGACAATATGTATTTTTTCGGAACCGTCGTTGTAATACAAATTCTTACCATCATTTGTCATTCCCCAGCCTTCCATTTTTTTATAATACGGTAGTGTCTTCAATTTTTTAAATGTATTAACATCATAAACATAACATTCATTTTGCTTATAAGTCAACTGGTAAATCTTTCCATTTAAAATCGAAATTCCTTCGCCAAAAATAATTTCTGGATATTCAACTTTCTTCAACACTTTTCCTGTTTTATAATCTACTTTTCTCATACTAGAAATACCTTTTTTTCCGGTGTCATTTCCTTCTCCATTTCCAGTTGCCTCGTATAAGGTGTCTTTATAAAATTCCAAGCCTTCAGTGTAAGCTTCATGATCATGAGGGTAGGTATTTACAATTGTATAAGTCAGAACTTTTGGAGTAATATCGGAAACAACCTCCACTCTCGAAGAATCTACTTCTTTTTCGCCTTCATAAAAAATGTTAGCTTTAACGTTTTGATAACCTAATTTTTGATCTTTTAGCGGAAATGAAAATTTACTAACACCTTTAACACCTCCTACTTTTACGTCATTAATAGAATAAACAACACTGTCAATCTTCTTGTTTTTTAGATTTTTTATTTCTAAGTCCAATGATTCTTTGGGAGTGTATTGAGCTTTTAAAACATCTTCGTTGATACTAAAATAGCTTTCGGTCGGATTTTTATCTTTGCAACCAACAGCTAATAAAGTTGCTAATAAAATGAATGTTAATGCGTTATATTTTTTCATCAGTAAAAGGTTGAATTTATAGTTACAAATGTATTATTTAAGATGTTAATTTCTTGCAAAAATATAAAAAGATTGTATCTTTGCAACGGCAAGTCCTACACGACCAGCTCCTGCAAAATCCTCCAGGATGGGAACATAGCAAAGGTATGTGGTTGAGCGGTGCGATGTAGGTCGCTTGCCATTTTTTATTTCCGAACTTGGTTCGGATTTTTTTTTATAACTACTTCCGAGTTTCTTTTTACTTAAAAACAGATCGGAAGAGCACACGTCTGAACT
>CAZSZH010000029.1:0-29937 GCA_964610785.1 uncultured Flavobacterium sp.
TTCTTTTTAACGTTTCTTCAGGAGTATTTTCAAAATCGACAACACATTGAATATTATTGATGGTCGAACCATCGTTCAACGCTATAAATTGATTGTTTCTAAAAGTTCTAACCCAACCTTTTGCATTTACTTCATAATTCGCTTTGGAACTGTTCAGTAAGTCTTTAACTTTTGTATGTTTCATGGTAATGATATATGTTAGATTTTATCTAATTGCAAATGTAAATTATTTTTATTTTTTGTCAAGGTCATCATCGTCTTCATCATCAACAGAAGAACGAAGTATTTTTAACGTAGGTTGGTCAATGACCTCTCCTTTTTTACCCCATTTTTCTGTAGTTAATACCAAAGCGGGTAACACTAATAAATTAGCAAACATCGCAAAAGTAAGCGTTACTGAAATCAATCCGCCTAGTGCAATGGTACCACTAAAGCTAGAAAGTGTAAAAATAGCAAATCCAAGTATTAATACCACTGAGGTATAAAATGTACTTACCCCCGTTTCATGAATCGAACTAACTACTGATTTTTTAATTTTACCTTTATTATGAATTAAATCATGACGGTATTTGGCCATAAACTGAATGGCATTATCTACAGAAATTCCGAAGGCAATACTGAACACCAGTATAGTCGATGGTTTTAGCGGAATTCCAAAATACCCCATCAATCCCGAAGTGATACAAAGTGGAAGTATATTGGTAACAACCGAGGCAAAAATCATTTTCCAAGATCGGAACATGTACGCCATTAATCCTGCAATTAATAGAATGGCAAAGATTAATGATTCGATAAGATTTTCAACCAAGTAGGTAGTTCCTTTTTGGAATACTAAAGCTTTACCAGTTAATTTAACTTCAAATCGATCACTTGGAAAAATTTGGTTGATTCTTCGCTTTAATCTTCCTTCTACTTTAGCCATTTCATCGGTGCCAATATCTTTCATGAAAGTAGTAATTCTAGCATATTGCCCTGTAGAATCTACATAGCTTTTCATCAAATTTTCTTTCGAATTTTTGGTGGCGTTTTTGGCATAACTTAAAATGAATACTTGCTCTTGCGAAGTAGGTAATTCGTAGTATTCTGGTTTTCCGTTATAGTAGGCTTGTTTAGAGTATTTAACCAAATTTACGATGGAAACCGGTTTAGAAAGTTCTGGAATGCTATCAATCGTTTTTTGCAATTCATCCATTTTTCTGATGGTGGATGATTTCATAACACCCTTTTTCCTTTTGGTATTAATCATAATCTCCAAGGGTTGTACGCCATTAAATTCTTTTTCAAAAAAGAGAATATCTTTAAAGAATGAAGCACTTTTTGGCATTTCGCCAATTAAACTTCCTGAAACTTTCATTTGCGATATACCAACTAAACTGAAAATAAGCAACAAACCATAAATGATGTAAATGGTTTTTCGTTTATCTCTTACAATTTTTTCCACCCAGTTTAAGATGGATGAAAGATAGTTCCGGTTGAGGTGCTTTAAGTGTTTTGCATTAGGCATCGACATAAAACTATACACAATAGGAACCACAACTAAGGTCAGCAAGTACACCGTAATGACGTTTATAGAAGTAACTAATCCAAACTCAAATAGCAAATCGTTACCCGTGATCATAAACGTGGCAAAGCCAATAGCCGTAGTCATGTTGGTCATTAAAGTAGAAACTCCAATTTTTGAAATGACCCTTTGCAACGCTTTGGCTTGATTGGCGTGATTATTAATTTCTTGCTGGTATTTATTAATCAGAAAGATGCAGTTAGTAATTCCAATAACGATAATTAGTGGTGGTATAATTGCGGTAAGAATCGTGATTTTATAATGAAATAATCCCAAAGTGCCAAAAGACCACATGACACCAAAAATCAATATACAAATTGAAATAAAGGTAGCTCGTATCGATCGGAAAAACAAAAAGAAAATGAGCGAAGTGATGAATAAGGCTGCTCCAATAAATAATCCTATCTCACCTTTCATATTCTCTGTATTGATGGTTCGGATGTAGGGCATCCCAGAAACTTTAAGGTCGATTCCGGTTGATTTTTCAAATTTG
This sequence comes from uncultured Flavobacterium sp., assembly GCA_964610785.1. Taxonomy (GTDB): domain Bacteria; phylum Bacteroidota; class Bacteroidia; order Flavobacteriales; family Flavobacteriaceae; genus Flavobacterium. The sequence continues at coordinate 2,055 of CAZSZH010000029.1, forward strand.
TCAACTTCGGGAACTAATACGTTTAGAATGAATTCTTTTCGAACAGGAGCGTTGACTACTTTTTTATTGATGTACAATGCTGCTCGTATACTGCCAGATTTTTTATTGAAAAGCAAACCTTCATAGAAGGGTAAATCATTAAAAAGTTGGTTTTTAATAGAGTTTACATACGCTTGACTTTTAATTTGATTTTGATCAATTAGCGGCACCAATTTGAACTTTTCGTTGACCGTATCTTTCTCTAATTTTTTTAAATCATTCACTGAAACAATCAACTCAACTTCTTTATGTTTTTTTATAGAAGTCATCATTTGGTTCCAAGCCGCAAAAGCTTTAGGGGTAAAAAAAGCATTGTCTTTTACGCCAATCACCACGAGATTTCCTTCTTCTCCAAAAGTGTTTAAAAATTGTGTATAGTCTTTATTCGCCGGATGATTTTTAGGCAGCAGGTTGGCCTCATTGTAGGTCATGCCAACATTTCGCCATTGAAAGGCAAGAAAAATGGTAATTAAAAAAACAATTACTATAATGGTTATCCTGTTACGGAGCACAATACCAGCAATATATTCCCAAAAACCAGGGTTTAGTTTCTTTTTCATTAGTAAATTTAAACGGATGCAAAGGTAATTAAAACGTCTTAAAAGCAAAGTACATACAACCAAAACTTTTGTCGAATTATATCGAGTTTTTTATAAGTGATTTTTATGTTAATTTATGTCATAAACGAAAAAAAAATAATTTTGTTTTCTCATATTTGTATGATTCAAAATCAATACGTATTTACCAATGAAAAATCTTAAAAATTCTCTATTCTATTTAACGATAACGGGTGGATTTATTACGCTTATGTTTTGGATTGTATCCAAAGGGAAAATACTGCAAATTGGGAGAGAGATTGTAGCAAAATCGTCTACAGACACCTTGTTTGGACAATTTTTAGATTCATTAGTACATAATTTAAAGCATCCTTTGGCTATTTTACTTTTACAAATCATAACCATAATTATTGTAGCACGCTCTTTTGGATGGATTTTTAGAAAAATCGGACAACCCTCAGTAATTGGCGAAATCATTGCTGGTATTTTTCTGGGTCCCTCGGTAGTTGGAATGTATTTTCCAGATTATTCTGCTATGCTTTTTCCAAAAGAATCTTTAGGCAATCTACAATTTTTGAGTCAAATTGGGTTGATGTTGTTTATGTATGTTATTGGCATGGAACTCGATTTGAAAGTACTTAAAAACAAAGCCAATGATGCTGTGGTCATCAGTCATGCCAGTATCGTCATTCCGTTTGCCTTGGGAATGGGATTGTCTTATTTTATTTATCAAAATACCTTATTTACGCCAAAAGGAGTTGACTTTTTATCCTTTAGTTTGTTTATGGGAATTGCCATGAGTATCACTGCTTTTCCAGTTTTGGCTAGAATTGTTCAAGAACGAGGCATTCATAAAACCAAATTAGGAACAATAGTAATCACTTGCGCCGCCGCCGATGATATTACGGCTTGGTGTATTCTTGCCGCGGTAATTGCCATCGTAAAAGCGGGAACTTTTGCAAGTTCAGTCTATATTATTTTAATGGCCGTCCTTTATGTTTTGATGATGCTTTTTATGGTCAAACCTTTCTTAAAAAAGATTGGAGATTTATACGCTACTCGAGAAAACTTGAGCAAACCGGTAGTAGCTATTTTCTTATTGACCTTAATTATTTCTTCTTACTTGACAGAAATTATCGGGATTCATGCCCTCTTTGGCGCCTTTATGACGGGAGCAATAATGCCCGATATTACCAAAATCAGAAAAATTATTATCGAAAAAATAGAAGATGTAGCGCTGATTTTATTGTTACCCTTATTTTTTGTTTTCACAGGTTTACGAACGCAAATTGGTTTAATTAATGATGTGTATTTGTGGAAAATAACCGGATTAATTATTACTGTGGCAGTAGTAGGAAAATTCTTCGGAAGTGCTCTTGCTGCCAAATTTGTGGGTCAAAATTGGAGAGACAGTTTAACTATTGGCGCGTTGATGAACACTCGTGGATTGATGGAGTTGGTGGTGTTAAATATCGGATATGATTTAGGAGTACTTTCTACAGAGGTCTTTACCATGATGGTAATCATGGCTTTAGTAACGACCTTCATGACTGGACCTGCTATTGATTTGATTAATTTTATTTTCAAACGAAAAGAAGTTTTTATTCCCAATGAAATTATTGAAAATGCAAAATTCAAGATTTTGATTTCTTTTGGAAATAATGAAAAAGGGAAGTCCCTCTTGCGATTAGCCAGTAGTTTTGTAAAAAAGCAAAAAGAAAATTCTAATGTTACAGCTTTGCACTTATCCTTGAGTGACGAAGTACATTCGTATAACCTAGAGGAGTATGAAACAGAAACTTTTGAACCCATATTAGCAGAATCAAAAGTATTGAAGCAAGAGGTTACTACTATTTTTAAAGCGACGGTTGATATTGAAAACGATATTACCGATATTGCTTCCAAAGGTGAATTTGATTTTGTTCTAGTAGGATTAGGAAAATCAATTTTTGAAGGATCATTGCTGGGCAAAGTGCTTGGTTTTACGACTAGAATCATCAATCCCGATCGTCTTTTAGATAAATTTACCGGTAAAGAAGGGCTTTTTGAAAATTCTCCGTTTGATGACCGAACCCGCTTAATAATTTCTAAAAGTAAAAAACCACTAGGTATATTGGTTGACAAAGACCTCAATGAAGTAGCAGAGGTTTTTATACCTATTTTTAGTGCTGATGATGCTTTTCTGTTGGATTATGCCCAGAAGCTGATTTACAACAACGATTCTAAAGTTACCGTTTTGGAAATTAACCATCAAGTTAAAAATAATTTCATCATTGAAAACGCTATTGCTACTTTAGACCAAAACTTCCCGAATAGCATTGCTGTAATTCATGAAAGCGACATGAAAGCCGGTTTTCTTGCCAAACAAGATTTAATGATGATTTCACTAGAAAGTTGGAAAAAATTAGTAGATGCCCAAAGCGTTTGGTTGAGTACGGTTCCATCGGTATTGATTATTAAGCCGTGATAGTTTGTATATAATTCAAATTAAAACCCCAAATCCAATACATAAGAGATTTTCAACGATAGATTGTCTTCAAATTTTGGCAATCCGTTTGGGCCATATCTGTAGAAAAAAGTCAATCCCAAACCTTTAAAGATTTGGTTGGCTTCTACACCGCTTTCAAAAAAACCTTTTTCAAGAGTTTTATAGGTAAACCCAAGGTGTTGTTCGGGTTTGTCCATGGTGCCCAATGCCATTCGGGTTACTATTGAAAATTGAGGATTTATTTTATAGCCCAATTTTACTTTGTTAAAGGTGTGTCTGGTTTGAAAAGAAACATATTTGCTAGAGAAAAACTCATTGTAATACATGGTTTCAAAACTGTTTTTTCCGGCAAAGGTAATTCGTTTTAGCATCGAGTCTTTGTTCAAATTATTAGGAGCAACACTATACAAATGGGTGATGGGAACATCGCCTATGGCTATTCCGCCTTGCAGGATAAAGGAGGTGTTTTGCCCCGATAAATAAGGAATTTCATTTACGATTCGCATATCAATTTTTGAAAAATCAAAATCATCGCCCATGAGATTGGCAATAGACTTGGTGAATTGCAGTGCTATTTTGGGATATTTTTTTTCAATTTCAAATCGTCCGGTGGCGGTTTGCATATACGCGCTATAAGGATTCCACTGCAAAGCCAATTCAACCGCAGTTACATTAAAATTAGCATAGGTTTTGTCATGGGCAACAAAGTTATAATCAAAAAGGGGCGTTATGGCACTTCTAGAAAACCCGAAATACACATTGGTTTTAGCCACATAACTACTTTCTAGAAAAGCGGCAAAGGTTTTATGGTTATAAAATGTTGAAATGTTTATTGGTCGCGAATCATATACCTTAAATCGTCGTGGCTCTGTTGCAAATTGAACTTGTCCAATTTCTTTTACGTCATCAGTATAAGACGCACTTGCCCAGGTATTGGTTTCTTTGTGAAGTAAATAAGATGGCGTAAGATCATACTTTAGTTTCCTGTCTTTTAAACCATAAGCAGCATACCCACTAATTTTATACATATCAGACAATTTGTCGCTGGTCACTCCGCCTAATCCAAATCGAAAACCTTCAAAATTGTTGTATTTTACCAATGATTTTAAATCAACATCGACATACTTCACCGGAAAATAGCCATTGTATATTTTTTTTCCGAGAAAAATCTTGTATTCCACTTTTGCCGCTTCCGAAATACTGTCTAAACTGGTATACGTTGGAATTTTTCTAACATCGATCGTGTCTTTTTTAAAATTTTTCCGGTACGAATCAGGAGTGGTCATACTCTTTTCGGGTACGTCAATTTTTATAAAAGGATTTTTAAATGCGGTAGATTGGTTGATTTGGATATCATAGGGAGTTGATTCTAATTTTAAATAAACATGGTCAGAGGCATTAGAGTTGATGCCTTCTATTCCAGAACTAAAGGAAATGGTGTTGCCTAGAATGGTCAAATCTTCGGCATTTGTTCCTTTTACCACGGTTATTTTTCGCTTTTCAGCAAACCATATTTTGTGCTCTTTTAGATAATTAAACGTATAGAGTACATTAATAGTCGCCATGCCATAAATTCTAAAATAGGCTTTGCAGATGGCGTTGCTTTCGGTATCAACATAGAGCAATCCTCGCAATCGGTTGGAAGATAATTTTTTTGGTTGAAAATAGATTCGGTAGGCAGTTCTTCCGTTCACTTTTACGGTATCAATGACTTTAAAAACATATAATTTCCGCCCATAATTAGAAATAGGATTATGAACCGAAACGCCCAGAATGTCTAGTTTATTTTCATACAATGAATAGGAAACTAAATTCAAGCCTAAATATTCGTATAAAGGATGCTTAAAGCCCGCCATGCGTGAAGCCAATACGGTTTCTTTGCTTCGGGTACCATTGTATTGTATCAGCGTTACTTTTTCGGTTTGATATAAGTGTTGTTTCTCGACAAATTTCTTGAATTTATAGTTGGAGGAATCGAGCTTGAGCCGTTTTTTTCCAAAAAAGTTTTTTTTGATAATCGTATCGATCTTTCCCGAAATAGAATCTGGATTTGCCGAAACCAATAAATGTTCGTAGTTTTTGTATTCAAAGGAGGAAAGCGCTTTTTCGGGTTGGTTCGATGGTTTGGTTTCGATTACTTTTTTTATAATGGTATTGACTTTATTTTCAGTAAAAATTTCTTGCGATTTCTTTTTTTGATTGGCAATCATTTTAATCAAAATCGATTTTTGACCTAGTGTTTGATAATAGGTCTTATCGAAATAACCATTATACGTGAAGAGTAAAGGTTCTGTACTATCTTGGATTTCGATAGAAAATTTCCCCTCCCAATTTGATACTATCGTTTTATGATTGTATTTAATTTTAGCAAAAGCAATAGGAACAGCCGTATCATAATCAATTACTTGCCCGTGCATTGTTTTTTGCGAAAAAACGCTATTGCAACCTAAAATAAATAGAAAAAGCCAAAGTTTTCTCATCCAGTTGATGCCTATTAATAGAATGAGGACAAAGGTAGGAATAAAAAAATCCGTCTGGTTAAGAAACAAGACGGATTTTATGTTAGAAGCAACGACATTATACTTTCATTATTTCAGCTTCTTTAAGCGCCAAATGTTCTTCTACTTTTTTGATAAAACTATCTGTTAATTTTTGAATATCGTCTTCTGCTTTTTTGCATAAATCTTCTGATGTTCCGTCTTTTTCTAATTTTTTAATATCAGAATTCGCCTCTTTTCTGTGATTTCTAATACCAACTTTTGCATCTTCGGCTTCTTGTTTGGCTTGTTTTACTAAATCACGACGGCGTTCTTCTGTTAGAGGCGGAACACTAATGATGACCACATCACCATTATTCATTGGGTTAAATCCAAGATTGGCAATCATAATTGCTTTTTCAATAGGATGCAGCATGCTTTTTTCATAGGGTTGAATGGTAATAGTTCTTGCATCAGGAACATTAACATTTGCAATTTGCGATAGTGGCGTTTGCGAACCATAATAGTCTACAAAAACACTTCCTAGCATTTGCGGTGAAGCTTTTCCGGCACGAATATTTAAAAATGATTTTTCTAAATGTTCTACCGAACCATTCATCGCTTCTTTTGTTTCGTCAATAATAAATTCAATTTCTTCCATTTTTATTAAGATTTTTAGATGGTTGATTGATTAGATTTTTAGATAATCTGATACTCTAAAAATCCAATAATCTATTATATATTTACAACTGTTCCAATCGTTTCTCCTTCACAAATTTTGAGTAAATTCCCTCTTTTATTCATATCAAAGACTAGAATCGGCAATTTGTTTTCTTGACTCAAGGTAAACGCCGTGGTGTCCATTACATTCAATCCTTTTTTGATCACGTCGTCAAAAGAGATGTAATCAAATTTTACCGCTGTTTTATCTTTTTCTGGATCAGCGGTGTAAATTCCATCTACACGGGTTCCTTTCAAAATTACATCGGCATGAACTTCAACACCACGCAAAACCGCTGCGGTATCCGTCGTAAAATAAGGATTTCCTGTTCCGGCGCCAAAAATAACAATGCGACCTTTTTCTAAGTGACGAACCGCTCGTCTTTTGATATACGGTTCTGCAATAGCTTCAATCTTCAAAGCAGTTTGCAAGCGGGTTAGCATTCCTTTATCTTCCAAAGCACCTTGCAACGCCATTCCGTTAATTACGGTCGCTAACATTCCCATATAATCCCCTTGAACACGATCCATTCCGTTGCTAGCACCTGCTACACCTCTAAAAATATTTCCACCGCCAATAACGATAGCAATTTCAACGCCTTTGTCGTGAATTTGCTTGATTTCATCTGCATATTCGGCAAGAATTTTTGGGTCTATTCCATATTGTCTTTCTCCCATTAACGCTTCTCCGCTTAGTTTTAGAAGTATTCTTTTATATTTCATTACGCTTTTTTATTATTTTTAGTTATGTGATGCTTTTGCAATCGCTCCAGGCATTAATTCTGAATTTTGTTTAGAATCTTATTTAAGATTCAGTTTTGTGATGCAAATATAAACATTTCCCTATTTTATTTATATGCAAAAGTTGAAGTTCTTAAACATTTATTGCACCTGAACTTCTTTTGAATTTGTACTTTTGCACAATAAACAAACAAAACAAATGAATACCACAATAAAAAATAGTTTGGACAAAAGTATTTCCTATGAAGCATATAGAGCTTTGGTTTTAAATTATGCGCAAGAAGGAAAAACATCAGGAACTATTCAAACGGCAGATTATGTAAATTATACCAAATTAAACGAATCAAGAATGCATCGTTTGGATAAAACCATGCAGGTTATTGAGGAACTAAAATCGTCTATAGAAAAAATAGATACGGAATATATTTGGCTCGTAATTACTGAAACCTGGTGTGGTGATGCCGCTCAAGTGATTCCCGTCATCAATAAGATGGCGGAACTTTCTGCTAAAATAGAATTGCGAATTGTGTTGCGTGATGAAAACGAAGCTTTGATGAATTTGTTCTTAACTAACGGAACAAAATCGATTCCTAAATTGATTATTCTGGATAAAAAAACGGGTGCAATTCTGGGTGATTTTGGGCCAAGACCAGCCGGTGCAACAGCATTTATTAAAAACTATAAATCAACCCACGGCATTGTAGATGAAACGGCTAAAATTGAATTGCAAAAATGGTATTTAGGCGATAAAGGAGTTGGTATTCAGAAAGAGATTATGGCTTTGATGGACAAAAATAAAAAAATCCTAACGCATTTGATAAATGTTTAAATAAGATTTCTACTTTTTTGAAAAGTCTTTTTATAGTAATTTCTAAAAATTGGCAGTTCAGAATTTAACAGTAGGTTTATATAAATTTAGTTCTAAAAGTAAACTATTATGAGTGCTTTAAAACTTTTTTATATGTTTTACATATTGTTGAGGCTAATTCATCAATCATTTCACTGTTAACTCAATCTGCAAATTTTTAGAAATAATAAATGTATAATTTAAGCTGTAATCATTTGGAATATTCGAGATAATTATGATTTATTTCATAAAACTAAAAACAGCATCAAATTTTTTTGATGCTGTTTAATTTATATAGTAATCTAAATCGATTATTTTTGGACTTATAACACTAAAAACTTATATTTTAAATGTTACAACAGGAAGTTTAGAATGATTCACTAAATCTTCACTGATACTGCCATTAAAGAAGTGAGAGAGACCTTTTCTTCCATGAGTACTCATTCCTATTAAATCAGCACCAACACTGTCTGCGAAATTCAGGATTCCTTTTTCAACATTGGTTTCATTATAAATATGAGTAGATATTTTGTTTACATTAAAATCTGAAAGGAAATCTTTCATGGTTTCGTCAGCAACTTTAGTTGATTTAAAATTGTTTGGAGTATTAATCATAACCAGTTTAAGAGTGGCGTCAAATTTATTAGCAAATTCAAGGGCTTTACTAAAAGGCTTTTTAGCTTCTTTTCCAAAATCTGATGCAAAAACAAAATTATTTACATCAAAATCGCCTTCATCTTTCTTAATAATAAGTACAGGAACTTCTGAATTACGAACTACTTTTTCTGCATTGGAGCCGATGAACATTTCCTTATATCCACTTGCGCCATGTGACCCCATAACAATTAAGTCTACATTATTGATTTGACTAATTTTTAAAATTCCATCAAAAGCTAATTCAAATTGAACAATTTCAGAAACTTTAAGTCCATCAAGATAATCTTCATCCATTAATTCTTCTAATTTATTAATAGCAGCGTTTTTAAAGAACATTAATTCTGGAATATCTGTACCTGAACCTATGGCATCACTCGCTTGATGAGGCAATTCTAACATGTGTAATAAAATGATTTCGCCGTTATTTTTTTTTGCAATTTGCGCAGCTACTTTAAGAGCATATTCAGCGTTTTGAGAAAAGTCGGTAGGAATTAAAATTTTTTTCATGATTTAGTAAAAAGATAATTTTATTTGTTTGTCTATAAATAGAGTATAAAGGTAAGAAAAAAATATAAAAAGCAAAGGTTTTTATTATAAAAAAATTCTATATTTGCACCATTGTTAAAACAAAAAAAGGAATATGAGGGAAGCGCTGCTTCCCTCTTTTTATAAAAATATGACTTTTAAAGAAGAAGTTTCAAAATTACTAAACGATGCTCTGTTAGAAAGGCCAAATGTTTTTTTGATAGATTTATCAATTTCAGAGGCTTACAAAATTATTGTAACTTTGGACGCTGACAATGGGGTAAATCTTCAAGATTGTATTGATATAAGTAGATCAATTGAAAACAATTTAGATAGAGAAACTCATGATTATGCGCTTGAGGTTGCCTCAGTGGGTGTAGGTTCTCCTCTGAAATTGGTTCGACAATACAAGAAAAATGTTGGAAGAATATTAATTGTGAAAACAAATAATGAAACTGTAGAAGCAGAGTTGATTGAGGCAAACGATGATTTTATTGTATTATCATGGTTATCTAGAGAGCCAAAAAAAATAGGAAAAGGGAAAGAAACTGTTCAAAAAAGGATCGAAATACCTTATACAGATATAAAGGAAGCAATTGTTACAATAAATTTTAATTAAAGAATAATGGAAAATATTGCATTAATCGAATCATTTTCAGAGTTTAAAGACGACAAACTCATTGATCGAGTAACGCTTATGGCGATTTTAGAAGATGTTTTTAGAAATGCTTTGAAAAAAAAGTATGGTTCTGACGACAATTTTGATATAATCATAAATCCTGATAAAGGAGATATGGAAATCTGGCAAAGGAGAATAGTTGTTGCCGATGATGATTTAGATTTAGAGCACTTAGAAATTACCTTGTCGGATGCTAGAAAAATTGAACCTGATTTTGAAATAGGCGAGGAAGTTTCGGAAGAAGTGAAACTTATTGATTTAGGAAGAAGAGCTATTTTGGCATTACGTCAAAACTTAATTTCTAAAATCCACGAACATGATAATACCAATTTATATAAACAATTTAAAGACATTATTGGAGAAGTGTATACCGCTGAGGTTCATCACGTTCGACCAAGAGTGGTAATTTTGGTAGATGATGATGGAAATGAAATTGTATTGCCAAAAGAAAAACAAATTCCATCTGATTTTTTTAGAAAAGGAGACAATGTAAAAGGAATTATTGAAAGCGTTGAGTTAAAAGGAAACAAACCTCAAATCATTATGTCAAGAACTTCAGAAAAATTTTTGGAAAAATTATTTGAACAAGAAATTCCAGAAGTGTTTGATGGTTTGATTATGATTAAAAAAGTGGTGAGAATTCCAGGAGAAAAAGCCAAAGTAGCTGTTGATTCTTATGATGATAGAATCGATCCAGTTGGAGCTTGTGTTGGTATGAAAGGCTCACGTATTCACGGAATTGTTCGTGAATTAGGGAATGAAAATATTGATGTTATTAATTACACGACTAATGCATCATTGTTAATCACAAGAGCATTAAGTCCGGCAAAAGTTTCCTCTGTAAAAATTAATGAAGAAACAAAGCATGCAGAAGTATTTTTGAAATTAGAAGAAGTTTCTAAAGCAATTGGTCGCGGAGGTCAAAATATTAAATTGGCAGGTCAGTTGACAGGATATGAATTGGATGTTATTAGAGAAGGAAGTACCACTGAGGATGATGATGTGGAATTAACTGAATTCTCTGATGAAATAGACGGTTGGATTATAGATGAATTCGCTAAAATTGGTTTAGATACTGCAAAAAGTATTTTGAAACAGGATGTAGCGGATTTAGCTAGAAGAACCGATTTGGAAGAAGAAACCATACAAGAAGTAATGCGCATTTTGAAAGAAGAGTTTGAAGATTAATTCTACTTTCACCCCAAAATAAAAAAGAATTTATAAAAGATTTTATGTCTGAAGAAAGAAATATTAGAATAAACAAAGTTTTAAGGGAATTAAATATTTCATTAGAAAGAGCTGTCGATTATCTAAAAGATAAAGGGATTGTAATTGATTCAAACCCTAATGCCAAGATTTCCGACAAAGAATTTGATATTCTACAAAACCAATTTGCTGGTGATAAAGGCAATAAAGAAGCTTCTAAAGGAGTTAGTGAAGAGATAAAAAAGGAAAAAGAGGCACTTCGTCTTGAAAGAGAAAAAGAAGTAGAAGAAAAGAAAAAACTTGAGGAAGAACGTCAACGTCTTGAAGTAATCAAGGCTAAAGCTGTTGTTAGTGGTCCAAAACAAGTTGGCAAAATAGAGTTAGGCTCAAAAAGCACTTCTGCAGTTAAGAAAGAATCACCACAAGGAGAAGTAGTTGTTTCTCCAGAAGTAAAATCTTCAGAGACTAAAGTTTCGAAAATTAAAACAGTTGATAAGGAAGTTAATAAAGAAAAGATTTCTGATTCTATAAAAAAAGAAAAAGAGACTGTTAAATCTTCTATACCAGTTGTTGAAATCACAACAGTTGAAGATGAAACTCATACTACACAATACCAAAATCTTTCTGGACCAACATTAACAGGACAAAAAATTGATTTATCTCAGTTTAATAAGCCTAAAAAGAAAGTTGAAAATCCAAAGATAAATAGTGCGAGTAAAACAGATCCTAACGCTAATAAAAATAAACGTAAAAGAATTCCGCCTAAACCAGGAGAAGTTCGTCCGGGAACACCAGGAGGAACTACTACAGGTGGTCAAAATAGACCTGCTGGAGCTGGAGGCAATAAATTTACTGCTAATAAACCAGGTGGTGGCGGTGGTTTCCAAAAAGGAAATAGACCAGCTATTGTTCAAAAAGTGGAGCCTACCGAAGAAGAGGTTAAAAACCAAATTAAAGAAACTTTAGAACGTCTTCAAGGTAAAGGAAACAAATCTAAAGCTGCTAAATACAGAAGAGATAAAAGAGATACACACCGTCAGCGATCTGATGACGAGCAAAGAGCTCTAGATGAAGGAAGCAAAACAATTAAAGTAACCGAATTTGTTACTGTTGGTGAAGTTGCAACCATGATGGATGTACCAATTACTAAAGTTATTGGAACTTGTATGTCATTGGGAATTATGGTTACTATGAACCAACGTCTCGATGCCGAAACCCTAACGATTGTTGCAGATGAATTTGGATATGAAGTTGAATTCATTACTACCGATTTAGAAGAATCTATTGAAATCGTAGAGGATAAAGAAGAAGATTTAGTAACAAGAGCTCCTATTGTAACGGTTATGGGTCACGTAGATCATGGTAAAACCTCTTTATTAGATAATATCCGTAAAGAAAATGTTATTGCTGGAGAATCGGGAGGAATTACCCAACATATTGGTGCTTATGCGGTACAATTGGACAACGGACAAAAAATAACATTCCTTGATACACCAGGACACGAAGCCTTTACGGCCATGCGTGCTCGTGGAGCTCAAGTAACCGATATAGCAATTATTGTAATTGCTGCCGATGATGATATCATGCCACAAACAAAAGAGGCAATCAGTCACGCACAAGCAGCTGGAGTTCCAATGATTTTTGCAATTAATAAAGTAGATAAACCACACGCTAATCCAGAAAAAATAAAGGAAAAATTAGCAGGTATGAATTTACTTGTTGAAGATTGGGGTGGAAAATACCAATCGCAGGATATTTCCGCTAAAATGGGAATGGGAGTGAAGGAATTATTAGAAAAAGTATTGTTAGAAGCCGAATTATTAGATTTAAAAGCAAATCCAAATAAGCCTGCTGTGGGTACTGTTGTTGAAGCACAATTAGACAAAGGTAGAGGATATGTTTCTACTATTTTAGTACAATCAGGTACTTTGAAAGTTGGAGACTATGTATTGGCTGGTAAAAATCATGGTAAGGTTAAGGCCATGTATGATGAACGAGGGAATAGTGTAAAAGAAGCTGGTCCGTCAACACCAATGTCTATTTTAGGACTTGATGGTGCGCCGACAGCTGGAGATAAATTCAATGTTTTTGAAGATGAGAGAGAGGCTAAGCAAATTGCGATTAAACGTACGCAATTAATGCGTGAACAATCGGTTAGAACGCAACGTCATATTACGCTTGCAGAAATTGGTCGTCGTATAGCACTTGGGCAGTTTAAAGAATTGAATATTATCCTTAAAGGTGACGTTGACGGTTCTGTGGAAGCATTGTCGAATTCATTCTCTAAATTATCGACAGAAGAAATTCAAATTAATATTATCCATAAAGGTGTTGGAGCTATTACTGAAACCGACGTTATGTTGGCTTCTGCTTCAGATGCAATTATCATCGGATTTAATGTGCGTCCTGCTGGAAATGCGCGTCAACTTGCCGATAAAGAAGAAATTGACATTAGAAATTACTCAATCATCTACGATGCAATTGATGACTTGAAAGACGCCATGGAAGGAATGTTATCACCAGAAATGAAAGAGGAGATTACGGGTACTGCAGAGATTCGTGAAACATTTAAAATCTCTAAGGTAGGAACAATTGCTGGATGTATGGTTACTGATGGTAAAATCTTTAGAAATTCTAAAATACGAATTATTAGAGAAGGTGTTGTTATTTTTACTGGTGAGCTGACTGCTTTAAAACGTTTCAAAGATGATGTGAAAGAAGTTTCTAAAGGTTATGATTGTGGGATACAAATTAAAAATTATAATGAAATAGAACAATTAGATATTATTGAAGCTTTCCAAGAAGTAGAAGTTAAGAAAAAGTTGAAATAAAAATTTTTATTAAAATTAAAAAATCCCGAAATTTTCGGGATTTTTTTTGGTTAGTATTTTTATTTGTTTACTTCTGTTTTTTTGAGATTCATAATTCTTGAAATGAATAATAGTCCTAATATAGCTCCTGTAGAATTGGCTAAAATATCCATAATATCTGGTGTTCTTGTTTCGGTAAAACCTTGACAAATTTCCATAAATATTCCATAACCAATTGCTGAAAGTAAAATTATTATTTGTGTCTTTCTATCTATGGGTTTGTTTTTTATCTGTAAAAACCATAGCACTACAAAAACAAAATAAAAAGTAAAATGGACATATTTATCTTTATTGGAAATATCGATCTTGTCTAAAGTTTGTTCAATATTTCCTAAAGAAATTAGACTCAAAACTGTTATAACAACAGTCCAAAGAAGCGCAATAAATAAATATTTGTATTTACTAAACACCGATTAAACTTCCGTAAGAATTATGGTCTAATAATTCTTCCAATTGTGATACGTCCGACACTTTAACTTTTACCATCCAGCCTTTTCCATAAGGGTCAGAGTTTACAGTTTCTGGATTGCGCTCAAGATCCTCATTAAACTCAATAATTTCTCCAGACATTGGCAAAAATAAATCTGAAACCGTTTTTACTGCCTCAACAGTTCCAAAAACTTCGTCCTTTTCTAAAGTTTGGTCTAAAGTTTCCACTTCAACATAAACGATATCACCAAGTTCACCTTGAGCAAAATCGGTAATTCCTATTGTAGCAATATCTCCTTCTAATGAGATCCACTCATGATCTTTAGTATATTTTAAATTAGTTGGTATATTCATTTGTTAGTTTTTTAAAATTTGTTTCAAATGTATTGTTTATTCTTAAATTTATAAAAAAGAATTTGATTAATTTCCGAAATTATATCGAAGTGTAAATCCTCCTCTAATATTTGTCATCGGGAATGAAGTCGAGATTACTGCTTTTGAGAAAGAATGGTCATAATAAAGTATGATGGTTAAATTTTTACTCAAAGAATAATCCGCGGTTAACTTAGCGGACCAGATGTTTTGTCCACCACCAAGTTGGTTATTATTATAATCTAAATAACGTACGATAGTTTTATTATTTCTATAGGAAAAGTCAATTTTTAAGTTAATGTCACTTTTAATGATTCCCGTTGGATCATCAGCTAATTTACTTGAAAAAATTACGTCTTTAAATCGGTAACCGGTTCCAAAAACATATTCAATTCCTTTGACTTCCGTAAGTAAATTATTATCAAAACTTAATGACAAGGCTCTATCTTTTTTTACTTCAGCAAGAATTTTAAAGGAACTTTTAGTCTCAAAATCTAGCTTAATTAAAGGATTGAATTGTTCTACTAAATTCACATTTCCAATAATCGTTGGACTATAGAAATTTCCGTTGAGAGGATTTATTTCATTAGCATGTTGATTATAATCTAAATTAGAACGATATGAGTTAACTGTATAGGAGGCTTTGTAGGCATGTTGAATAGAAAAACGCTTAAAGTTATCTTTAAAGAATTTGTATCGCATTAAACCGCTATATTTTATATTCCAGTTAGGAATAGGAATATCTCTAAAAATCCCTAACGATACACCAGAGGCATTAGATCCGGTATAAGCAGCTAAAAACGCTGGCAATAATACTTCTTGTTTGTTTTTTCCAAATCCAGAAGGAAACCCTTCGGCATCTACAGAATACGTTCCTCCATTATAATAATTTCCAGCCAATCTATTGGCAATGATCAACCTATTCGTTCTAAAATTATCAAAAGCTTCTGAACCAAATTCGTCACTATTTTTGAAAGCGGTTTTAATTAAAACAGTAGAAATAGCAAAGTTTCCAGTAGTATAAGGAGACCTTGAATTATAATTTCCATCTGTGACATCATACTGCTCTGAATAGTTATTTGCATAAGTTCTATTCCCGGTTAAATCAATTTTGAAATCGGGGAATAAATCCATATTTGCAGTAAAATCTAGAGTTCTAGTGATGGTATGCAAATAATTCTGATTAAAGTTAGGATAATTTGTTAACCAACCTTTTTCAGCGGCAGCAAATCTAATATCATCTTGACTTCCAAAAGCAAATCCGAGTGATGGTTTCGCACTTCCAAAGAATCCAACACCTGGCAAGAAACCAGGCAATGAAGTCCCTTCATTTTGAGTAAAATTTACTTGCAGATTTTTAAGACTAGTTACAACGCCTATCAATCCATTCAAAAATGGGTTTACATCTTTTGTTGGAGTTGCTTTTATGCTTGCCACTTTTTCCCCAGGTTTTGGTGGTCCAGCTGGGGGAGCTTTTACCTGTTTTTTATCTTTGGTAAGTCCAATATATTTATAAAAACCATCCATGCTCAGTTGCGTATTCAACTTATTTGAAGCAGAATTTTGAAGAGAATTTCCTAAATTATAAGTAATTCCATCGTCACCAACTGCTGAAGATAGCGCAGTAGAAGCACGTTGCCAACTATAAGTTCCTAAATACGTATAATTTGATTTAACGAAGTTTAAAAAAGGAATCTTGTTTATTGGCAATTCATAATTTACGGTAATTTGTTGATTATGTTGATTTGGCAAACCAGGATTCCAATAATCAGTCCAGATGGTATAAGTATTATCGGGAACATTATTTTCATTCATATAATTTCTTACAATGTTACTAGAAGTCGCATTAAAATTAACTTTTAATGTTTTAGATAAATTGTAATTAAATCCATATTGATAATTGAACAAGAAATTTCTTTGATATAATGCATCTAAGCCAATGCCTTCAACATCTACTAATCTGAACTGTTGTCTGTTAAATTGTCTAGAAATATTGGAGCTAAAAGTAACACTAGTAGGAACGTAATTAAAGTTGAAATCGCTTAACAACTTCCAATAGCTACTTTTCTTAAACATTTTTACCTCTTTAAATGGTTCTACTGGTTTTGTTTTAAAAGCAAAAGCATAATCAGCAGTTGTAGTTACTTTTTGATCGGTATAATTTTCAAGTTCATAGTTATGACGATCCACCTGATTATATGTACCCGAGAGTGTTATATTTTCAATATCATAAAAATGAGGTTTTGCTTTTTCAGCTCTTTGCTTTTTTATTCCAATAAAATTAATGCTCCTTCTTTTGGTATAATCAATGGCTCTATCTTTTAAATTTTTCTTTGCAGAAGCATCTGTTGTTTCACTAATTAATTGCTTTAACTCAATATCTTGATAGAATGGATCGTATTTTGGGGTGATAAATTCTTCCCCAATTCCATAATTAAAAGGTAAATTAAGTCCCCATTTTTTAGGTAATAACTTACCTAAGCTCATATTAGTTACTATGTTGTATTGTAAATCATCTTCTATACTTCTCTGTTGAGGCCCTTGTTCTAGAGTACCAAATCCAATTGTACTCATTTTTCCTGTTGCAGAAATATTAGCAAAATCAGCAAAGTTTCCATCCATATTAACAACCGCTGCCATACCGCCTTTATTATCCATTTCAGAAAGGCGCAATTCATCAAACCATACTTCTCCTTTTAACCTTCTAGGCATTAAAGGGAGCAAAGTATTTGTTCTATTTTTTAATCCAAGCATTAAGGTTCTAACTAATCCAAAATTAGGATTCCCTCTAATTCCAAATCGAAGTTTATTCACTTTATTGACTGCACTTGGATCTAAATCTTCTTCATTCACATAGAAGATTTCACCGGGTGTTGTATAGACATGAGTCATCGCAATCACTTTTAGTTTTGTCAAAAGTGATAAAGATATTTCCATCTGATTAGCATCGGGCCAAACGCCATTTGGTGAGTTATCTCCCCATTGTGTAGTTTTTAATGGAATTTCAACTTGATAGAAGTTGTCTACGAAATCGCCTCCAAATCGCATGAAAGCTGCCATTTCGTTATCTTGTAATGGATTGTTATCGATAGGTGGAGCTAATGCTTCTGCATGCAAAAACATTCTTAATTTTTTATACTGTCTCATGTCGACACTAACATTCTTGAAAACAGCTCGCGAATCTCCGGGCTCTAATCCATAATCGGTTAACGTTCCTACTCGTATTGCTAATGATTGCTCATTTTGAGGGATAAGCGTATTATTATTATACACTTGCTCCAAAGAAACACCTGGAGGAAGTACATAATTAATTGGTGTTCTGGTAGCATTCTCTTGAGTATTTACTGCAAAGGAATCATAATCGGTATTATCATCTGTAGTATCGGTATCATTTGGATCAAGTGATGCATTATATTTAATCCAATCTCCACGTACCAAATCCAATGACCCAAAGCGAACCGTCATTTGATCTGTAAATTTAGTCATGAACATTCTCATGAATCGAATCGAACGAAAATCAGAAATACCGCCTATGATATTAGAGGGCTGGTTAATTGGAATTTTGAATTGAATCCATCGAGCGGTGGTAGTTTCTCCATTTGGAAGGGAAACTTGAGTTGGTAATATATTAGTAATATAATTGCTTCCTACATTTGTTAAATCTGATGGACTAACTTTAATGCTATATTCATAATAGGCATTGATGGTAGTCATGGTATTGTCTCTGTTGACATCTTCAACATCGGGAACAGTCGTAGAACCTCTATTAGTATCCGTAACGTTTATGGGTGAATTACCTTCTGTTCCGTTATAATTTTTATATCGATCAAAAACACTTCCTGATGTATTTAAAAAGTAGGTGTAATCATCTCCTGCTGGATCGGGAAACGAGGCAAACGCTGGGAATTTTGCAGCTTCTTCTGCATTATTTAATCCATTCAATCCCACATCTTGTGATGTTCTATTATCTTGATTTGAGTCAAAGGCATAAATTAGAGATTGCGATGCTGGAGTATTTCCCCATACGGTAGGTGCTGCCAAAGTTTGACCATTACCCACACCATTTTCATAAAACTTTCTTCCGTCTTGAAGTACATCTTCAGATATTTCACCTAAATTGAAATAAATTCTTCCTGTATTTGTATTAGCTGGTCTATTTGGATTATTGGGGTCGGTATAAGGATCCATCATCCAAAACTGAATATATTGCACATTAGCTTGCTCGAAGTTGGTTGAATTCAAGGCTCGAACTATGCCTCCAAAATTATCTTGAGGATTGGGCAATGTGCCATTTGTTGCAGCAGCTTGACTAAAGTTATAAGGACCTCTTTCTTTTGGAAAATAAGTCAAATCTAATGTATTAACTACTTGGGATTGTCCCGCTGGCACCACTAAAGATGGATAAAGTTCTTGACTAAAGACGCGTCTAGTAGAGTTGTATGATACATCATCGGTTGACATTCCCGATGGTAATTGCGTATAAAAAATAGGATCTATAGAATACCAAGCCAATTTAGCTCTCTTGACGCCATAATCTAAAGGATTATTAAATTCAGTTCCAACAAAATCTAAATAATCTGTTGAGGTACCTGTAGTTGGTTTTACAGGTGTAGAAGATAAAAACCAAGAATAAGGCGACTTCATATCGATATTGGTTTGTGACCCTTCAAAATCTTCTACATAAACGGTAGATTCACCATTAAATTTATCTACCTTCGGAGTATCTGGTTTTAAATAAGCAACTTCTCCTCTAAACGAAAAATTAGAAGGAACATCGGTATCCATATTTGGTAATTTATTAACCAACCTTGTAAAGAACGGAACGGTTGTTGAATAACTGGTATTTAAACCATAAATAGTATTATTAACCGATTCATGACCATATGATGTCTTTTGGGTGAATGGACGCTCTGCCAATTTTAGCATAGTGGCACCTACCATAAATTTATCGGTAAATTTATGCTCTACATTGATACCATAAAAACGTTTAGTTTGTTGTCCGAAAGTAGAATTGTTTTCTAATGACACAATAATTGGTGTATTAGAGGCAGACAGAGCAGGGTCTAGAATTTGAACTCTTCCTGCTTGATAATTTACCGTATAGTCAACCCCTTCAATTAACTTTCTACCACCTGCTGTTACGGTTACTGACCCTTTTGGAACGTTGAATGCACCAATGGGAATTCCATCTCCTCCAGAGGACTTGAACGTTCCTCTTAACTCAAATTTATTTTTCTGACTATCCTGTAGGGCAGCCGTTTGAGAAGTTTTATACAAACTGGTGTAAACATATTTTATTTGATTTTCGTTGTAAGGTGGCGGAGTAACTAAATAGTTATCATAGTTTTCAGTAGGACTTGTCCTTAATTTTTCAAATAAATGCCTCCCAAAAGGTTCTGCAGAAGTAAAAATAATTCTACCATTTTGTTGATCAACCGTTAGGCCTGGTAAAAAGTCAAAAAAACCATCGCCGTCTTGTTGCGGATCATTACTAAAGTTTAGTCTATCCAAATCGAAAACTCTTAATAAAGGAGTTTCTTCTACCCCTTGAGGAAGCGCTGGTGCGGTAGAACTGGCTTTGGTAATGTAATTTAATGGAGATGGATCACTATATAAGATATTAAATTTAAAATCTTCTTTTTGCATTTGAAAACCACTTGGAATTTGATAGATGTTTTTCATCATCAATCCCCAAATTGGCTTGGTTACATCGGTCAAACTACTTTTAAGTAATTTTAATACTAATGATTGCGTTGTCGGAATTCCTGTAGCACTTACTTGAGTTGCTTCTACACCATCGGTACCAAATTCTCCCACTTGATACACTTGATCCCCTACAGTATATTGATAAGCTACAGCCAGTATTTCATCGTTGGCAAGCCTCTGTTGTAAGGAAATGTATCCTAATTGTGGATTAAAGGTAAATTCATTCGGAAGTAATTTTCGGGCATTTTCTAGTTTAGAATAATCCGTACCCTCATTTACCGGCACTGTATTGTTGAAACCTACATTGGTAGTCGAAATTTCTCTAATATTGGTATTCAATAATCCAGTACCTGTTACAATCAAAGAAGGATTGTATTTGTTATTTGGATTGTTAGGAGGCGTATCTATTGGTTTCAAAAAGAAATCATTTGGCTGATTGGGATGTATATCTGCCGCTGCAAGAGCTACAATTTGATTGTCAGGAATTGTAGTTGGAGTAATGACTGATTTATCGGTTAAACGAGCCTCTCCCAAATCTTGAAGTGCTACAATATTTCTTAAATTATTGTTAGTAGTACTTATGTGATTTTGTTTGTTGGTAATCCAAACTTCAATACGAGTAATCTGAACTCTACTATCGATGAACGGATAATTTTTTAAAGCAAAATCATATCGATTTCTAAAATATTGAGATAAGAAAAAGTGTCTATCGGCATCATAGGCTTGAGCAAAAATATCAAACTTTTGAACCGTTCCGCCACCTTGTGCGGTCACTGTTTTGGTCTGCGACTTTTGTTCTGCAAAAACACCCGTTACCGTGGTTTTTCCAAATTGAAATTGTCCTTTAACTCCAAACAAACTTTGGGCGCCTCGAATGAGCGAACTATTTAAAGGCATACTAACGTTTCCTACTTCAATTTTCTTGATGATATCATCTTCCGATGGGCTAAAATCTAATTTGATAAGATTTTGAAAGGCAAAGGTCGAATGTGTATCATAATTGGCATTCACATTAACACGAGTTCCTACTTTTCCCATCAAACTCATGCTAATTCTTTGGTTAAAATCAAAGGTAGTAGTCGACCGATTTCTTGGCGAAAAAGAGGGATTATCTTGTTTAGTATATCGAAATCCCAAGTCCATTTCAACCGTACCAGTAGGCTTAACATCAATCGTATTCCCGCCAAATATGGTTTCAAAAAAACTAGAATTTACATAATATCTTGGTAATAAATTTTTCTTTTTATCTATACTTGCTGCTTTTTTGCCATCAATAGCATCCGATTTATCTTTGAAATAACCATGCATAGATTCGCGCAGCACCATTTGTTCATATTCTTTTGGCGTTAAGATAATTGGGTAATTGATATTAAATCCCTCAAAAGTTTTACTTAGAATATAACGATCGGTTGTAGGATCATATTTATAAGCCTCAACAACACTTTTTGGATTGCCCATTTTGATACTTCCAGTATTGTATCCAATGGTGTCAGCTCCTTTGGGCTTGGTGGTATCCACCTGAGATAAAGAAACCTGACTTACTAACATCATTATAATAATGAATGTTATTTTTTTAAATATTTGAGTATATTTATGACAATTTGCTTTCAAAAACTATAAATTTTTTAATGCCTGTTTGATGATGACTTCAACAGTGGCATCCGGATTTTCATTAATTACTTTATCTACAATTTTTTCAGAAGCTTTTCTAACAAAACCTAAAACTTCCAAAGCAGATAACGCTTCATCTCGATTTGTATTGTGTTGTGAGATTGAAACTTCGTCTAAATCATATATTTTTAACACTTTATCTTTTAAATCCAAGATGGCACGTTGGGCTGTTTTACTGCCAATTCCTTTAATCGATTGAATAGTAGCTACATCGCCGCTGGCCAGAGCTTGAATTATTTGTTTAGGCTCAAGTGATGACAACATGGTCCTAGCAATTCCGGCCCCAATTCCTGAAACCAATAATAACATTTTAAAAATTTCCCTTTCAGATTTTTCAATAAAACCATACAAGGTATGGGCGTCTTCTTTGATAATCAAATGAGTAAAGAGTTTTACAAAGTCGGAGTTTGGTAACAAAGAATACGTATGCAACGAAATATTAATATGATAACCCACTCCATTGCAGTCTATTACTACATCGGTAGGGGTTTTCTCAACTAATTTTCCTTGAATGTGTGCGATCATAGTACTAAATTGGATTCAAATATAGTAAAAAAGTTGAACGGATTATTTTTACACTTTTAAAAATATAGGTTTTTGAAAAATAGATTTATTCAGCAATAAATTAAAATCTTTTTTACGTAAAAAATTCTTCATTATTTATTCAACCACCAAATACTGGCATTTAATAAAGTAGCAAAACTTACCCAAGCCAAATAAGGCAATAACAACATTCCTGCTTTCGAATCAATTTTCTTAAATTGGTTGTAGGTTTCATAAATCATTAACCACAAAAGAATGATTTCAACTAACGCTAAAAAAGGATTGTGCAAATAGAAAAAAATAAAAGACCATAAAGCATTTAAAGCCAATTGAATAATAAAAAATTTAAAGGCTAATTTCACGCTTGCTCCATTCGTTTCGATTTTATTCCAAACCAATCCCCCTGCAATTCCCATCATGATATAGAGCACGGTCCACACCGGAGCAAATACCCAATTGGGCGGATTGAAAACGGGTTTCAATAGTGTTGGATACCATGTTGTAATACTTTCTTTGGTCATCATTCCCGACAAAAATCCAACAACCAAACAGGTCATTAAGACTACGGCAATTCTTAAAATCTTTTGCATGAGCAACTATTTTTGTCAAATATACTATTCTATTTATGATTGTTTTTATAAAAAAGTATCTTTGTATAAATTTTCAATTTATGGTTTCTGAACAGGATTTTATTTTCAATCAAAATGCAGCCGCAATCAACGAAGGAAGTTTTCAATGGAGTGCGCCAAGTAATATTGCACTAGTTAAGTATTGGGGTAAAAAAGAACATCAGATTCCGGCCAATCCATCCATCAGTTTTACATTAAACCATTGTAAGACTATCACTAAACTTGGATTTACAAAAAAACACTTCGATAAGCTCAGTGTAACAAATTCGCCTTTTTCATTTGATTTGCTATTTGAAGGAAAACCCAAAGAAGATTTCAGACCTAAAATTCAAAAATTCTTCGAACGGATTGAAGTCTACTGCCCGTATTTGAAAAATTTTCATTTTACTATTGATACTCAAAATACTTTTCCGCATAGTTCAGGAATAGCTTCTTCTGCTTCAGGAATGGCTGCTTTAGCAATGAACATCATGAGTCTTGAAAAAGAATTGAATCCCACAATGACAGACAATTTCTTCTATCAAAAAGCTTCTTTTTTAGCACGATTGGGTTCAGGAAGTGCTTGCAGAAGTGTAAAAGGAAACATCGTGGTTTGGGGAAATCATAAAGAAATCGATGGAAGTTCCGATTTGTTTGGTGTTGAATTTCCAACCGAAGTGCATGCTAGTTTCAAGAACTATAAAGACACTATTTTATTGGTAGATAAAGGTGAAAAACAAGTATCAAGTACTGTTGGGCATGACTTAATGCACAATCATCCTTTTGCGGGGCAACGTTTTTCTCAAGCTCATCACAATTTAACGAAAATAAAACGCGTTTTAGAAAATGGAAATGTAGACGAATTCATCCAAATTGTAGAAAGTGAAGCGTTGACTTTACATGCCATGATGATGACTTCGATGCCTTATTTTATTTTAATGAAACCAAATACCTTAGAAATCATTAATAAAATTTGGAAGTTTAGAATAGCAACTAAAATTCCAGTTTGCTTCACGCTTGATGCGGGAGCCAACGTACATGTTTTATATCCCGAAAACGTTACCGTTGAAATTTTACAATTTATTAAGGAAGAATTAGTTGGCTATTGTCAAAATGGTCAGTATATTTGTGATGAAATTGGTTTTGGAGCACAAAAGTTAATTTAACATTACCTCAAATCAGAATATGAAAGGACCACTATTTTACTCGAAAATATTACTCTTCGGAGAATACGGAATTATCAAAGATTCTAAAGGTTTATCTATTCCCTACAATTTTTACAATGGTGCTTTGAAAGTGGATGAAAATCCATCAGAAGAAGCCCTTAAATCTAATGAAAGTTTAAGACGTTTTGTGGTTTATTTAGAGCAATTACAAAGTGAACAACCCGAACTAGTTACTTTCAATTTAGAGCTTTTAAAATCGGATGTTGCAAGAGGAATGTATTTTGATTCTAGCATCCCACAAGGATATGGTGTTGGAAGTAGTGGAGCATTAGTTGCGGCTATTTATGATAAATATGCTAATGATAAAATAACAGTTCTAGAAAACCTAACTCGTGAAAAACTTCTTCAATTGAAGACTATTTTCGCTCAAATGGAATCCTTTTTTCACGGAAAAAGTTCTGGTTTAGACCCGTTAAACAGTTATTTAAGTATTCCAATTTTAATAAATTCAAAAGATAATATTGAAGCTACTGGAATTCCATCCCAAAGTGCCGAAGGAAAAGGCGCAGTCTTCTTATTAGACTCAGGCATTGTAGGAGAAACAGCTCCAATGGTCAATATCTTCATGGAAAACCTGAAAGATCAAGGTTTCCGAACTATGTTGAAAAACCAATTTGTGAAATACACCGATTTGTGTGTAGAAAACTTCCTTGGCGGCGATAAGAAATCATTATTTTCGAATACTAAAAAGCTTTCAAGAGTAGTGTTAAATAATTTTAAACCAATGATTCCTGAACAATTTCACGGAATTTGGCAAAAAGGAATTGACACCAACGATTATTACCTAAAACTTTGCGGATCTGGCGGAGGTGGTTATATTTTGGGTTTTACAGAGGATTTAGAAAAAGCGAAAGCATCGTTAAAAGATTACACGTTAGAAGTTGTTTATCAATTCTAATATTAAAAAATCATGGTAAGCCGTAATAGCAAACTTACTATAATGAAAATTATCAGTATGTTTTCCGTGATTCGTGGTTACAATATTCCAATAATTGCCTTAGCTCAATATTTATCGGCCGTTTTTATTTTTTCACCCGAAAAAAGAGCTCTGTCTGTAATTTTGGATTTTAATCTGTTTATTATTGTAATTGCTTCTAGCTTGACTATAGCCTCGGGTTATATCATTAATAATTTCTATGATAGTAAAAAAGATTTAATTAATCGACCAAACAAATCTTTAATCGATCGCTTGGTTAGTCAACGCACCAAACTTCAAGTTTATTTTACTGTGAATTTTATTGTTGCTTTATTAGCCATGTTGGTTTCAATCAAAGCGCTAATTTTTTTTTCTGCATATATATTTTTAATTTGGTTTTATTCACATAAGCTAAAAAAATATCCAATAATCGGAAATTTGACAGCTTCTTCGTTAGCAGTACTTCCTTTTTTTGCAATTTTGTTATACTATAAAAATCTATACCCTCAGATCTTTGCACATGCCGCTTTCTTATCGTTGTTAATATTAATTAGAGAAATCATCAAAGATTTGGAGAATATTAAAGGGGATATTGCCAATGATTATAAAACCATTCCCGTCAAATACGGCGAAATTTTCGCAAAACAAACGATAACTTTATTAACTTTTTTGACGATAATTCCTGTCTATCTTTTAGTTGAAACCTATGACGTAGGTTATATGGATATTTATTTCTATATGAGCTTAATTATTTTGATTTTCTTTTTACTACTACTATGGAAAGCAGAAAATAAAATTCAATTCCTTCGTCTACACAATATTTTAAAGTTTCTAATTGTTACCGGGGTCTTCAGTATAGTTCTAATCAATCCTGATGTATTAATTCATGGAAGAGACTTGCTTAAAATCTAGAATCAATTATTATTTCTATTCTTCGTTATACCAACTTGAATACATTACATAATTATTTGAAATGCGCTCAATTTCTCCCGAAAAATCTGAAGCATTGATTTCTTTAACTTTCTTCGCAGGAATACCTGCATAAATCGTTCCCGATTCTACCACAGTATTTTGTGTTACCACAGATCCCGCCGCAACAATAGAGTTACTTTCAACAGTGCAATTATCCATAACAATGGCACCCATTCCTATTAGCACATTGTCTTGAAGTGTGCATCCATGAACAATAGCATTATGCCCAATAGAAACATTATTTCCAATATTGGTGGGATGTTTTTGATAAGTTGCATGTATTATAGCTCCGTCTTGTATATTTACTTTATTGCCAATTTTGATGTAATGTACATCTCCACGAATTACAGCATTAAACCAAACACTACATTGTGATCCAAATTCAACATTACCAATTATGGTGGCATTTTCAGCAATAAAACAATCTTCAGGGATACTTGGCGATTTGCCGTTTACAGATTTTATAATCATAATATCTTAAAAAAAATCCCGATAGGCGTATCGGGATTGTATTATTAATTAACGGCAGGACAGTTACAGTGATATTTTTCTGGTTTACAGAATAAATTGATTCCCAATGTAATTTGATGAAAGCCTGCATTATCAAATTTTACGCTTCCAGCCAAATAGGAATAGGTATAGGCAAACATGTAGTTCTTATAGTTGACTCCTAAAATAGGTGTAAAATATTGTAATTTTTGACTTGCTACAGCATTACCTTCAACATACTCTGCTCCATCCAAGCTTCTTCTATAGGATAAACCTCCCCAAAGTTTTCCAAAATCTAATGTTTTATAGGCTTTTAGATTTAAATCAATAGTAGATTCTTTGGTTTGAAAAACATGTTGGAACATCATAGATGGTTCAAACATAATATTTTCGGAATCTCCAAAAGTATAACCCATATTATAAACCAATCTTTTTAAGTTTACTGGTTCGTATGATGTATATAAACTTCTAGCACTTGCTAATACATTTTTTACGGTAAAGTGAGCATAGAAATCTAAAAAGTTATAAGATGCTCCAATGTCCATATTAAAATAAGATGCTTTTTGAACT
The DNA here is from genome assembly GCA_964610785.1 of uncultured Flavobacterium sp. Lineage (GTDB taxonomy): Bacteria > Bacteroidota > Bacteroidia > Flavobacteriales > Flavobacteriaceae > Flavobacterium. The sequence continues at coordinate 29,363 of CAZSZH010000029.1, forward strand.
ATCGTTCCATCTATAATTGGATCATAAGAAGGGTTGTTTGTCATAAAAGATGTTTCATCTAGAAGACTTTGAGCAAAACCTGCATTAATACCAAATGAAAGTTGATTCAAATCGATATCATCGCGTGAAAACATGATATGGTGTGCATAAGCTACTCTAAACCCTTTTTGTGAATGATACCCATTTCTGTCATTTAATAAAATAACACCCATACCATCTTTATCGGAAACTTTACCATTAAAACTTAAAGTTTGTAAAGAAGGGGCATCACTTTGACCAAACCATTGCTGTCTTCCAGTAAGTCTTAATTTTGCGCAATTAGCAGCACCAGCCATTGAAGGATGTAACAAAAAATAGTTGTCTGACAAGTAATCGGAGTAAACTGGTAAAATTTCTTGTGAATAAGATATTTTAGTAATCAACAATACTAATACTATAAAAAAATGTCTAAACTTCATCGCTATATTATCTTTTTAATGAGAAATGTGCTTTAAATTGTTTTAATGCTTGTTGTTCGCTATAGTCAACAGTAAACCAGTAATCGTTTGATGGCATTAGGTTTCCGTTGTAGGTCC
>CAZSZH010000030.1:0-17530 GCA_964610785.1 uncultured Flavobacterium sp.
AATGGCAATCTAATGTCAGTTCAAGTACAACTGCTCCATCTGCAAATGATTCGAACTGGACAAATATTCAAGGAGCCACAAATCCTTCTACTTATACTGCTTCTCCAATAACTACAACATGGTACAGAGTAGTTGCTACAAGTAGTCCTTGTTCATCTGTTGCTAGTGGTGCTGTTCAAGTAGTGGTAAATAATTCACCGTCAGTAGGTACATTATCTGCAAGTCCTTCAACTATTTGTTTAGGTACCTCATCGACACTTTCTCTAAGTAATCCTCAAGGAACAATTACATGGTGGAAAGCACCTGTTACAAATGGTGTTGCCGGCACATTTGTTCAAATTTCTGGTTCAGCTAGTACGTTGTCAACTGGTGCCTTAAATACATCTGCTGCCTATAAAGCAATATCTTCAACTGTGGCGTGTGGTTCAAAAGAGTCAAATAGCCTAATTGTACAAGTTCAAACTACGGTTTCTAAAGCGACAGCTATATCAGCATTGTCTACATCAAATACTGCTTTGACTCCTGCTTTAACAGCATGTCAAGGATCTAGTCTTAATTTAACCTTAGCATCAGGAAGTGTTGGAAATATCAAATGGTTGTATTCAAATGACAATGGTTCTAATTGGACACAGTTTGCATCTAATACACAAACAGCTTTATCTGCAGCTAATAGTACTTTGACCACTACTTCACCTACTTTATCAGCAGGTACTGCTTGGTTCAAAATAACAGCATCTAATGGGTCTTGTAATTCAGTTGACTCCGCTATATTGAAAATTACAGTTAGCCCACAGGTTGTAATTGGAACTATATCAGGTGGTAATACTACAGTTTGTGCCCCGTCAGCTACAGGATTTGACTCTAATGGAACTGCTATAACCAGTACAAACCCAATCACAAATAGCACAACAATTGATCTAAGTGGATTTTCAGGAACTATTGTTTGGCAAAAAAGCACTAATTATGGAAGTACAGGAGTTACTCCAGTATGGACTTCTGTTACAAATATTAGTGCAACAACGTCAACAGGAGCCTCATATGTTGGAGCAGGTACTTCTTCATTAATAGTTGGCAATTTAGCGACAACTACATGGTTCAGGGCACAATTTGTTAGTGGTTCATGTAATGATTACAGCTCTGTAGTTAAAATAACGGTTACTCCAACTGCAAAATCAACAGCTATTGTAAGCTCGGTAGCGTCGTCAGTATGTATTGGAGGTACCGTTACGTATTCTCTAACTTCAGGATATGTTGGAGACAGAATTGAATGGTATTCTTCACCAACAGCCAATGGCTCTTACACATTAGTTGGAACTGATTGGACTTATACGGCAACAAATATTTCTGGTGTTTCGTTAAGTATCAAAGCTATAGTTTATAGTGGTTCATGTAGTTCTGCCGTTTCTGTTAAAACTATTATTGTAAATCCATTATCTGTAGCAGGTACTGTAAGTGGTGCGGGAACTGTTTGTTCAGGAACTGGAGGAACTTTAAAATTAACTGGAAATACTGGAACTATTCAGTGGCAATATTCTATTGGAGGAGCTCCGTATAGTAATGTGCCAATAGGAAGTGTAACAGCTTCTACTTTTGGAACAACTTCTACTTCTGGAACAACTTCATCATATGTAGTAACTAATATCACAGGTGCTACTTCTTTTAGAGTTCTAGCAACAAGTGGTGTATGCTCTTCAAGCACTTCAAATGTTGTACAATATGTACTGGGTACTAACGCATATGCAGGTACGTTAAGTGCTTTAAATACTACTGTTTGCGCTGGATCAGCAACAAACTTGAATTTATCAGGCTATGTGGGTTCTATTGTAAGATGGGAAAAATCAACAAACTGGTCGGTTTCATCACCAACATGGACCTCAGTTACTTCAACAAGTCCTACATTAAACACCGGTAATTTAGCAACTTCAACAGCTTTCAGAGCAGTTGTAACTATTGGGTGTGATACAGTAATTGGCAGTAATATTGTTATTAATATTCCGGTTGCAGTAGCTAAAACAATTACTGGAAATACAGGCACAAGTTCAACAAGTCCGATATCAATTTGTTCGACTTCTACTAAACTATTGTCTTACAATACGGTTGGTTCAGTAGGAGCAATACAATGGCAATACTATAACGGAGGCTCAAGTACAACAACGCCAACATCAACTGCCGTATGGTTTGATATTTCTGGAGCTAATCTTGCTACTTATAATGCACCAAATGTAGGTCAGACAGGAAATGTTTGGTTCAGAGTTAAATTGACAAATAGTACTAGCTCTTGTTCTTCAGTTGTATATACAGCAGCAGTCAACGTTTGGTTGAAAGCTTGTTCTGCAAGAGCAGTTGTGCCAGAAGTTGTCACAGCACCAGTAGCTGCATTCAGTGTAATGGCACATCCAAGTCCTTTTACAGAAAACTTTACGCTAAACGTAACGACGCCAAGCGAAGATAAAGTACAAGTAATAGTATATGATATGATTGGTAAATTGGTTGACCAACGAGAATTAAGCCCATCTGATGCTGAATCACTTGAAATTGGCGATCGATTCCCATCAGGAGTCTACAACGTAATTGTAACACAAGGTGATAATACCAAAACGCTTCGTGTTATTAAAAGATAAATTTTAGTTGAATCAAAATAAAAGCGTAAAAACCGTCTCAATATTAAATTTGAGGCGGTTTTTACTTTTTAACTGTTGTATTCATGCCTAAAATGTTACATCATTTTTACTTTAGGTGAATTTTGTATTGCTTATTTTGTCAAAAACATTCTTAATAACTTTGGGAAACCCCATCTTTATTTGGCTACGATATTTAGTATATTAGCATAAATTCGATACATTTCAAAATGGCTCCAGAAACACAATATAACGAAGACAATATTCGCTCGCTCGATTGGAAAGAACATATCCGAATGCGTCCCGGAATGTACATCGGGAAACTTGGTGATGGTTCTTCTCCAGATGATGGAATTTACATTCTTTTAAAAGAGGTAATCGACAACTGTATTGACGAATTTGTAATGGGTGCTGGTAAAGTAATCGAAGTTACGATTAAAGACAAACTCGTTACGGTTCGTGATTATGGACGTGGTATTCCATTAGGAAAAGTCGTTGACGTAGTTTCCAAAATGAATACCGGTGGAAAATACGATTCCAAAGCCTTTAAGAAGTCGGTGGGTTTGAATGGAGTTGGAACGAAAGCCGTCAATGCGTTGTCTAATTATTTTCGTGTGGAATCGGTTCGCGATAACCAACAAAAAGCTGCCGAATTTTCGGAAGGAAATTTAAAAATTGAAGAGGAAATTCAGGAATCAACCAAGCGAAAAGGAACGAAAGTAGCCTTTATTGCGGCTGAAGCCAGTTTTAACAATTACAAATACGGAACCGAGTACATCATCAAGTTGCTCAAATATTACTGTTATTTAAATCGCGGATTGACGATTTATTACAACGGTGAAAAATATTTGTCGGAATACGGATTAAAAGATTTACTAGAAGAAACTATTTCCGAAGAGGACATGCAATATCCAATAATTCATCTAGAAGGTGATGATATCGAAATTGCTTTAACGCATAGTAAATCGCAGTATTCAGAAGAATACCATTCGTTTGTAAACGGACAAAATACTACGCAAGGAGGAACGCACTTGAACGCCTTTAGGGAAGCGATTGTAAAAACGATTCGTGAATATTACAACAAAGGTTTCGAAGCTTCTGATATTAGAAAATCGATTGTTTCGGCAGTTTCCATTAAGGTGGAAGAACCGGTTTTCGAATCACAAACCAAAACCAAATTAGGTTCCAACGATATCGGTCCGAATGGTCCAACGGTTCGTACATTCATTCATGATTTTATTACAACAAAATTAGACAACTTTCTACATAAAAATCCAGAAGTTTCCGATTTGTTGTTGCGTAAAATTTTACAAGCCGAACGCGAACGTAAAGAGCTTTCCGGTATTCGTAAATTAGCCAAAGATCGCGCTAAGAAATCGAGTTTGCACAATAAAAAACTGCGCGATTGTCGGGTTCATTTAACCGATGTTAAGAATCCAAGAAGTCTAGAAAGTACCTTGTTTATTACTGAGGGAGATTCGGCTTCGGGTTCAATTACCAAAAGTCGTGATGTGAATACGCAAGCCGTTTTTAGTTTGCGAGGGAAGCCCTTAAATTCGTACGGTATGTCGAAAAAGATTGTATATGAAAACGAAGAATTCAATTTGCTTCAAGCAGCTTTAGATATTGAAGAAAGCATTGAAGATTTGCGCTACAACAACATTGTAATAGCAACCGATGCCGATGTCGATGGAATGCACATTCGTTTACTATTGATTACCTTCTTCCTTCAATTTTTCCCTGAAATGATTAAAGAAGGGCATTTGTATATTTTGCAAACGCCTTTATTCCGTGTTCGAAATAAGAAAGAAACGATTTACTGTTATAGCGATGAAGAACGAAAAGATGCCATCGAAAAACTAAAGCCCAAACCAGAAATCACTCGATTTAAAGGTTTGGGAGAAATTTCACCCGATGAGTTCAAAAACTTCATTGGAGAAAGTATTCGATTGGATCCGGTAATGTTGGATAAAGCCACATCAATAGAAACGTTGTTAGAATTCTATATGGGGAAAAACACACCGGATAGACAAAACTTTATCATCAACAATTTGAAAGTAGAATTGGATAAGGAATTGGTGGAGAAATAAGTTGGCAGTGTTCAGAAATCAGTGTTCAGTATTTTGAAAATTAAATTAAATGTAAATTTTAAAGTTTAGTAGACAACAACTTTTAAACTTCTAAACCTTAAACTTTTAAACCTTCCTATGAAAGACGAAGAAGAAGATAACATTAACCAAGACACTAACGACGAGTTAGAGCCAACACACCACGAAAGTATCGACGAGGGTTTTGAAGACATTGTTGCTACTGGCGGAAATCACTTTTACGAAAACGATGAGAATCCAGAAGATACCATTACCAAAGTTACAGGAATGTACAAAGATTGGTTTTTGGATTATGCTTCCTATGTAATTTTAGAGCGTGCCGTGCCTGCGATTGAAGACGGTTTTAAACCCGTACAACGTCGTATCATGCACTCATTGAAAGAATTGGATGATGGTCGTTATAACAAAGTCGCGAATGTAGTGGGTCACACCATGCAGTACCATCCGCACGGTGATGCGAGTATTGGTGATGCGATGGTACAAATTGGTCAAAAAGAACTCTTGATTGACTGTCAGGGAAACTGGGGAAATATTCTAACCGGTGATAGTGCTGCGGCTTCTAGATATATTGAAGCACGTTTGTCAAAGTTTGCTTTAGAAGTATTGTATTCGCCAAAAATTACCGATTGGGGAATGTCGTACGACGGTCGTCGTGCCGAACCAAACAATCTTCCGGTAAAGTTTCCATTGCTTTTGGCTCAAGGTGCTGAAGGAATTGCAGTCGGACTTTCTACAAAAGTGTTGCCTCACAATTTCAACGAATTAATAGATGCTTCTATAAAAATATTAAAAGGAAAACCGTTTACCTTATACCCCGATTTTCAAACGGCTGGTATCGCCGATGTTTCCAATTATAATGATGGTGTGCGTGGTGGACGTGTTCGTGTTCGTGCCAAAATATCGCAATTGGACAAACAAACCTTGGTAATTACCCAAATTCCGTTTTCAACGAATACCTCAACGTTGATTGACAGTATTTTGAAAGCGAATGAAAAAGGGAAAATCAAAATCAAGAAAATTGAAGATAATACCGCTGCCGAAGTGGAGATTTTAATTCATCTTTTTCCAGGGGTTTCGCCCGATAAAACTATTGATGCGTTATATGCATTCACGGCTTGCGAAACTTCAGTTGCTCCATTAGGTTGTGTGATTGAAGACAACAAACCCTTATTTATTGGGGTTTCTGCGATGTTGAAAATTTCAACTGAACGAACAGTTGATTTGTTGAAGAAAGAACTCGAAATTCAATTAGAAGAACTTAAAAATAAATGGCATTTCTCGACTTTAGAAAAGATTTTCATTCGCGAAGAAATGTATATCGATTTCAAATTGTATTCTGACAGAGAATCGCTTTATGACTACATGTACAAACGATTTGAGCCTTTTGCAAAATCATTTGTTCGTGAAATAGAAGATGAAGATTTGCAGAAATTAACGCAAATTCCGATGATTCGTATTACGCGTTTCGACTCCGATAAAGCGGATGATTTTATTGCCAAATTGGAAGACGAGATGAAAGAAGTGCAGCATCATTTAGACAACCTAATTGATTTTGCTATTGATTATTTTGCGCGATTAAAAGAGAAATACGGAAAAGGTCGCGAGCGTCAAACCGAATTGAGAAGTTTTGAAAATATTGAAGCTATCAAAGTAGTTGTAAGAAATACCAAACTCTATGTAAATAAAGAAGAAGGATTCTTTGGAACAGGTTTGAAAAAAGACGAATACGTTGCCGATTGTTCCGATATTGATGATGTGATTGTTTTTCTTCGCGATGGAAAAATGATGATTGCTAAAGTCGATGATAAGAAATTCGTTGGCAAAGACATCATTCATATTGCTGTTTTTGATAAAAATGACAAGCGAACTATTTACAACATGATGTATCGCGATGGTAAAAATGGAGCTACTTTTATCAAGCGTTTCAATGTTTCGGGAGTCACGCGAGATAAATTTTACGATTTAACTCAAGAAAAGCTAGGCTCTCAAGTGTCTTATTTTTCGGCAAATCCAAATGGTGAAGCTGAAGTGGTGACGATATTGTTGCGTCAAGTAGGAAGCGTTAAGAAGCTAAAATGGGATGTCGATTTTACCGATATTGCTATCAAAGGGCGTGCTTCTCGCGGAAATACCGTTACCAAATATCCCATCAAAAAAATTGAGTTGAAAGAGAAAGGAATTTCTACGTTGCGACCGAGAAAAGTTTGGTTTGACGATACCGTGCAGCGTTTGAATGTAGATGGAAGAGGCGAGTTGTTGGGCGAATTCCGACCAAATGATCGTTTGCTAATCATCAATCAAGCTGGAAAATTGAAAACCATTATTCCAGAATTAACCACGCACTTTGATGAAGACATGATTGTGTTAGAAAAATGGAATCCTAAAAAACCCATTTCGTGTATTTATTATGATGGTGAAAAAGAACGCTATTTTATCAAACGTTTCTTAGTCGAAAACGAAAATAAAGAGGAAATTTTCATCACCGAACACGAAAAATCACAATTGGAAATTGTTTCTACCGATTGGCGTCCGGTGGCTGAAGTAATTTTTGCCAAGGTAAAAGGCGTTCAAAAAGACAATCAAACCATAGATATGGAGCAATTCATCACTATAAAAGGAGTTAAAGCCTTTGGGAATCAATTGACAGCTGACAAATTAAAACAAGTCAATCTTCTAGAACCGCTTCCTTATGAAGAGCCAGAGGAAATTATTGAAGAAATAGAAATAACGGATGAATCTGGAGTTGATGAAAATATTCAAACCGAATTAGACGATGACGGACAAATTACGTTGTCATTAGAATAAAAAAAAGTAGCCACAGATTCACAGATTATTTTATTCTGCATATAAAAATCTGTGAATCTGTGGATATAAAAAAACTATATAGATTTTTAAAATAATGTCAACATTTCCATCCGATATTGAGATTGCTCAAAGAGCAACAATGCAACACATTCGAGTAATCGCAGAAAAAATACAAATCAAAGAAGACGATTTAGAATACTACGGAAAGTATAAAGCCAAATTACCTCTTTCGTTACAATCGGAAAATCCAAAAGGAAAACTGATTTTGGTTTCTGCGATGTCGCCTACCAAATACGGTGAAGGTAAAACCACAATGTCGATAGGCTTAACTGACGGCTTAAATTATATTGGTAAAAAGGCTATTGGAGTTTTACGCGAGCCGTCACTCGGACCCGTTTTTGGGTTAAAAGGCGGAGCTGCTGGTGGTGGTTACGCACAAGTGGTTCCGATGGAAGATATCAATTTGCATTTTACAGGCGATTTTTCGGCAATTGAAAAAGCGAATAATTTGCTTTCTGCGTTGATTGATAACAATCTTCAAAATCCGAAATATTCATTGAATTTGGATCCAAAATCTATTGCTTGGAAACGTGTGATGGATATGAACGATCGTTCGTTACGTCAGATAATTATTGGAGTGGGAGCCAAAGCAAATGGAATGACGCGTGAAGACGGATTTAATATTACTCCAGCTTCTGAAGTGATGGCGATTCTTTGTTTGTCGAAAGATTTAGAAGATTTGAAATTCAGATTAGGAAATATTTTTATTGGAAAAACTTTGGAGGGTAAAGCCATTTTTGCACGTGATTTGAAAGTAGTAGGCGCCATGGCAGTTTTGCTAAAAGATGCTTTGAAACCCAATTTAGTACAAACCTTAGAAGGAAATCCAGCGATTCTTCACGGTGGACCATTTGCTAGTATTGCTCAAGGAACGAATACTGCAATTGCTACCAAAATGGGACTTTCGTTTGGTGATTATGTAGTTACAGAAGCAGGATTTGGTGCCGATTTAGGTGCTGAAAAATTCTTTCATATCAAATGTGGACAATCTGGGTTAAAGCCCGATGCGGTAGTTTTGGTAGCTACCATTCGTGCAATTAAACATCATGCTGGTTTGAGTGCTGATGATTTTAAAACGGAGAATTTAGCCGTGATTGAAAAAGGATTTTGCAACTTAGAAAAACACATTGAAAACATTCAGAAATTTGGTATCAATCCGGTGGTTACCATCAATGCTTTTCCAGAGAATACACAAGCGGAATGTGATACATTGAAAGCCCTATGTTTGGCAAAAGGTGTTACTGCCATTGTGAGTACCGCTTTTGTAGATGGCGGAAAAGGCTCGGCTGAATTAGCGGAAAAAGTGGTAGAAGAAATCAATAAAGGTGCAGCTCGTTACCAACCTTTATATCAAAAAGAAGATTCTATAGAACACAAAATAAATACTATTGCCAAAGAAATTTATGGAGCACATTCTGTCGAGTTTTCTCCCAAATCAAAGTCGCAATTAAAAATGATTAACGATTTAGGTTTTAATGAATTTCAGATTTGTATGTCCAAAACTCCCGCCAGTTTTTCGGATAATGAAAAGTTAATTGGGCGACCAACGAATTTTACGATTACCGTTCGAGAATTTGAAATTGCGAGTGGCGCTGGGTTTATTGTACCGTTACTTGGTGATGTAATGCGTATGCCGGGTTTACCGGCAGTTCCTAACGCAGAACGTATTGATATCGATAACGACGGCAAGATAACTGGATTGTCTTAGAAATGGTGAACTATATTCGATACGTTTACTTTCTAGCCCTGATGGCAGTGAAAATAAAAAAGGCTTTCGTGTTGAAAGCCTTTTTTATTGCAACGTACAGCAGGAAATGCCTTTGCTGGTTAGTCCCGAGCCGTTCGCTTCTAATTGGTAATATCGTCGTCTTTTAATTTTTGATCTACAATTTCATTGTTTTTTAATTTTACAGGTTTGTTGCTGTTTTTACGCATTTTGATATTTAAAAATTCTACAAATAGAGAAAAGAAAATCGAAAAATATAGATATCCTTTTGGAATACTCGTAACTTCTACATCTTTACCAAATCGAAAATGCGCTAAATGAGATCCTTCTGCGATAAGCATCACTCCTATTAAGATTAAAAAAGACAGACCTAATATTTGAATGGTTGGATGTTCATTTACAAATTTAGAAACTGGTCCTGCAAAAATCATCATAATTCCAATCGAAATAATAATGGCTAAAATCATAATAATAATAGCTCCATTTGACCCAAATCCGCCTTCAGCAGGGCTTTTCATACTAATCATTCCGATAGCTGTTAAAATACTGTCAAACGAAAACACAATGTTTAATAAGGCGATTTGCAATATCGCTGCGGTTAAACCTGAAGCCGATTTGCCTTTTGTTGATTCCTCTTCGCCTTCCATTTTATGATGAATTTCGGAAACTGATTTGTATAAGAGAAATAATCCCCCAGCAAAGATAATTAAACTTTGACCGGTAATATGTGCTTCAAAGAATCCCCAATCAACGCTAATTAACGTTTTTTGCAAACTCAAAACCCATGTGATTCCAAAAAGCAGTATGATTCTAAAAACCATAGCAAGCGTCAAGCCAATTCTTCGCGCTTTAGGCTGTTCATTGATGGGTAATTTACCCGATACAATGGATAAGAAAACGATGTTGTCGATTCCTAAAATAATTTCTAAAAAAGTAAGAGTTACCAGTGCTATCCAAGCATTTGGATTGGTGATTAATTCCATCATGGTTTGTGTAAAATTTTAATTGGTAAAGTAGTTTTACGTAATTAATTGATTTTTGTTACTCTACCGATTTGTTTTTTGGAATCGCCTACAATAGCATATTCAAAGGTATAGGTTTTCCCTTTAGTGGATAGAATGCGCATGGAAATAGCTTTTTCTTCAATCTTATTTTTGGGATGCAATTTTTTAAGAATGAATTCATAATCGTTTACCCATCTTACGGTGGCTGTATCCGTCTTTCCTTGATAGGTTTCAATTTGAAATTTGTCTGTTCGTTGAAACGTTGACGTCTGTTTTTTTTCTTTAATTTCTTTGGTAAATTCAAATGTTCCCGTTTTGAAGTCTTTCGGATTACATTCTACTTGCTTTTGACAAAATGAAAAAAGTATTAAAAATAAAATAGAATATTTTGGTTTTGAAATTGTCATTGAAATTGTGGTTAAAATTTATTGATTTCCGTCAAATATTGCTTTTACAATTAGATTTAAACCTTTAAAGGCTAAAAAAACAGAGGTTATGCAAAGAGCGCATCCAATGACTAAAACTAAATAATGCCAATTAGTTTGTTTATTCATAAATGCATTATACATGATGCTTGGTCCAATAAACATTAGGGGTAAAGCTCCAAATAAATATTTAACACCTTTGGCTAAAAGTTCTCTATTGGTTCCCATATTAAAAATGAATTTGAACTCCGTATCCTCGTTGATTGGCTATGAAATTAACTTCAAAATTAGAATCATTACCTCCAACATTTTTTAATTCGTTGTTGTAAATATCAATTCCTTCTTTCATTTTTTTATTTTTTCCCGCAAGAATTGGTATGGATGCCACAACACAACCGGCCCCAATATAGGTCGCTGCCGATGGATAATGAGAATCTGAGACTAAATCTACCACTAAATCACAGATGATTAATGCACCACCAAATCCAAGCAAGAAGCCTCCGTTAGATTCTTTGTTAAGCCCTGACTTATAAGTTTTGTACGCTTTATAGTTCGTAAATAAAAGTTTTTTTGTTTCTCTTGTAGAAATTTGACTTCCATTTACATAGTATTTTCCTTTTTCTAGTTTAATTTCTTGGGAAAAAGACATAATTGTAAAACATAATGCTAGTGTTAAAAGTAATTTTTTCATAATTAGGGTTTAATAGTTATTTCCAATTTTCAATTGCTATTCGAACGTTTTTAAATTTTTTTAACAGTTCACCTGCTTTTTCATAATCAACTGGAATTTCTTCCATAATCATTTTTATGCCTCTATCCACCAATTTATCGTTGCTCAATTGCATGTCCACCATTTTGTTTCCTTTTACTTTACCGAGTTGAATCATGGTTGCCGTTGAAATCATATTTAATACTAGTTTCTGTGCGGTGCCTGCTTTCATTCGGGAACTTCCTGTTACAAATTCGGGACCGACCACGACTACAACTGGAAACTCGGCGGTTATCGCTAACGGACTTCCTTCGTTACAAGTAATACACCCTGTAATGACCTTATTTTCTTTGCATCGCTCCAAGCCCGAAATCACATAAGGTGTAGTTCCTGAAGCCGCTATTCCTATTACAACATCGTTTGAACTTATATTTTGTTCTTGTAAATCAAGCCATGCTTGAGTAGTACTATCTTCAGCATTTTCTACAGCTCTGCGAATAGCTTTGTCACCTCCTGCAATGATTCCGTTGACTAAATCAAAAGGGACACCAAATGTTGGCGGACATTCTGAAGCATCAACAATGCCCAATCTTCCCGAAGTTCCTGCTCCAATGTAAAAAAGTCTTCCGCCTAATTTCATTTTTTCCACCACTTTAGCGACTAGATTTTCTATTTGGGGCAATGCTTTTTCTACAGCAAAAGGAACTGTCTTGTCTTCATTATTGATATTAGATAACAAATCAGCAACCGACATTTGTTCTAAATGATGATAATTGGACGATTGTTCGGTGGTTTTGGTGAAGTTCATTTTTTGCTCGCAAAGGCGCAAAGGCGCAAAGTTTAATATAATTTAGTTTTCAAATTTATGAAATAATGCTCAATCAAAAGGGAATAGTAAAGAATAAAATTTTGCGACGCTGCGTCTTTGAGAGATTTAATTCTTTACACAAAACAAGCCAATAAAATCCCTAAAATAATCACAGAGATTTTTGCAATATTGAACTTATGTCCTTCGCTGCTCTCGAAAATAATGGTCGACGATATATGAAATAGAATTCCAATGACGATAGCGGTTATTTCGGTATAATATTCGTTTAAAATTGGGAAAGCATCAGAAAATAGGGTTCCCAAAGGGGTCATAATCGCAAAGGTCAGCATGAATAAAAACAAGGCTGTTTTATTCAATTCTGCACGAATAAAGAAGGTTGTTAAGATAATGGCAATGGGAAAATGGTGTATGGCAATTCCTATTGCTAAATTATGATGGTGACCTACAGGAAACCCTTCTAATAACGCATGGATACACAAACTGAAGAATAATAACCAAGGCATTTGAGTCATTTTATCATGACCATGAACGTGTCCATGTTCTGCCCCTTTGGAAAAAAACTCTAAAATTATTTGAAATAAAATTCCAAACATTATAAAAATCCCTACCCTTTCATTTCTGGAGCTGTAGACTTCTGGAAGTAAGTGCATCACCGTTAGTGAAAGTAAAAAAGACCCACTGAATGCCAATAATAATTTAAGATTTGTTTTGTCTTTAGGTTGAAGCCAAAGTGCCAAAGTAAATCCAATTAAAACGGAAAGTAGCGGTAATAAATAATTCATCTTGTAATATCTATTTTCTGTATTGAATTCAGTTTTTGTTATTTGAAGATCATTATTAATCGTTCACTTGTGCTTTTATGATATTTTTTTAGTTTGTAATCGCCAAAAGTATCCAATAAATATATTCCTGCGTCTTCCATCATTTGGGTAAAATCATGCAAGGTCAAAGCTCTTACTTTTTCTTCATAATGAAATTTCTTTCCCTGATCTTCAAAATCAATTTCTTTAATAATGAATCCGTCTTTTAGATAACGTTTCAAGTGAAAATCAATTTCTTCAATCGTTTTAGTTTCTTCTGCAATTAAATGGTCTAATACAAACGGCACATTCATAAAATCTATCACAGCAAATCCATATTCAGAAAGACTTTCTTTGATAGTAATTAAAGTTTTTAAATTATCATCATCATTATCAAAATAACCAAAGCTAGTGAATAAATTGAAAATAGCATCAAACTTTTCTTCAAAAGGTTCGCGCATATCATGCACTTTAAATTGCAAGGTATCGTTGGCATTTTTTGCGGCAATTTCAATACTTTTTTGTGATAAATCAACGCCAAGAACACTAAAGCCCAATTGGTTCAAATATATGGAGTGGCGTCCTTTTCCACAGGCTAAATCTAATACTTTTGCATGCTCTGGTAGGTTGAGATAGTGCGTTAGATTGTCCATGAAAATTTGTGCTTCACGATAGTTTCTATCTTTGTATAAAATGTGATAGTAAGGCGTATCAAACCAGGATACAAACCAGTTGGAATTCTGATTGGCGATTTCTGATTGGTGATTTTCGATTTTTGACATTTATCTTTTCAAATGAATTCTTAACGTGCAAATTTAGTGTATTTTTGCAGTTATTACATAAGATAATTTAGAAACATCAAAGTCGCTCAACTTAGGTAGGGAAGACGGTATAGGTCAAAAAATAATGGAAAATTTTAAAATGATTGCCAAAACCTTTTTTGGTTTTGAGGAAATACTTGCCAAAGAGTTACAACAACTAGGAGCTCAAGAAGTTGAAATTGGGACAAGAATGGTAAGCTTTAAGGGAGATAAAGGATTTATGTATAAAGCCAACTTATCGTTGCGTTCGGCTTTGAAAATATTGAAACCAATCTATTATTTTCGAGCTAAAACAGATGCATTATTGTATAAAGGAATACAAGGAATTGATTGGAGTAACTACTTAAATGCCAATCAAACCTTTGTCATTGACACTACGATACATTCTGATAATTTTAAACATTCGCAATTTGTTTCTCAAAAAGCAAAGGATGCTATTGTAGATCAATTTCGAGAAAAATCTGGAGTTCGACCAAGTGTTGATAAAGACTTTCCCGATTTACGAATCAACATTCATATTGATCGTGATCAAGTTTCAGTAGCATTAGATACCTCTGGAGCCTCTTTACACCATCGAGGATATCGAACCGCTACGAATATTGCGCCTATTAATGAAGTATTGGCAGCAGGAATGTTGTTACTTTCCGGCTGGGAAGGTAAATCGGATTTTCTGGATCCCATGTGTGGTTCAGGAACCATTTTGGTTGAGGCTGCAATGATTGCTTGCAATATTCCAGCTAACATAAACCGAAAAGAATTTGCTTTTGAAAAATGGAATGATTGGGATAATGATTTGTTTGATCAAATTATCGATGCCTTATTAAAACGTACGAGAGAATTTCATTATAGTATAGTAGGGTATGACAAAGCTCCGAGCGCTGTAACTAAAGCCAAAGAAAATATCAAGAATGCCAATGTTGAAGAATATATTTCTGTCCAACAACAAAATTTTTTCGATACCAAAAAAGAAACCGAAGGTCCGCTCCAAATGGTATTTAATCCTCCTTATGGCGAACGTTTAGATATTGATTTAGAGCGATTTTATAGAGAAATGGGTGACACTATGAAGCAGAACTATCCGGGAACACATGCTTGGTTTATTACGGCTAATTTAGAAGCGCTAAAATTTGTTGGATTAAAACCTTCAAGAAAGATTAAGTTGTTTAACGGAAGTCTGGAAGCTCGTTTGGTTAAATATGAAATGTATGAAGGCAGCAAGAGAACCAAGTTTCAAATCAATTAATAATTTTTTCAAACTTAATATTAACTTAATGTTTTTTTTCTAAAAAAAATACTTTTAGCAAACAATTAATTTATGTAAAATATTTTTAATCAGTAAGTTATGTTGTTGTTTAAATAAAAAAAAATTTTGCATAGTTAAATATTAAAAGTATATTTGTTGTCTTTAAATTAAAAAAAACTTGTATGAAAAAAATTACTCTATTATTGTTGTTTTTAGCCAGTACATGGTTGAATGCTCAAAGCACTCTTTCAACCTCAAAGCACTCCTCTTCTTTTTTATTGCCTTCACCTAGTGCTCCAGTGGTTGTTCCCACATCACAAACTATTTGTTCTGGAAATGCAATTACTTCAATTAACATTACAAATGGGAATGGTGCAGGTATAATTAATGGTAATTTTGAAACTGGAAATCTTAGTTCATGGAATATTGATGCTGTGAGTCCTACTCCGGTAGTTAATTCTACTTCGCCACATGCAGGAAGTTACGCTGCGGCTTTAGGTAGTTTTGGTAGTTCAGAAATATTTGGTGATTCTTCTTTTTATCAAACTTTGAATGTTCCTTCTGGTGGAGCTACATTGAGCTTTTGGTATAAACCAAACACTGTTGATACTATTGATTTTGATTGGCAAGATGCATATATTACGGATACAAATAGTAATATTTTAGCAACTATAATGCACGTATGTAGTTCGAGCAATACTTGGACACAAGTAAATTATGATTTGTCTTCTTATTTAGGACAAACCGTTAGAGTAAAGTTTTTAGTTCACGGAGATAATGGAGGAGACCCCACAAATATGTATTTAGATGATATTGTAATGACTCCAAAAACCAATTACGCTTGGACACGAGACAATACAGCTACAGTAACTGGAATTGCAGCAAGTGGTTCTGGAAATGTTACTGGATCTTTAACTAATACAACAAATGCGCCTATTACTGTAACATTTACTTTTACAGCAACAAATAGTTGTTGTTCAAGTAGCCCCACTACTGCAACAGTTGTTATTAATCCAAATACGTGTGACTTAACAACTATATCGGCATGTGGAAGTTACACCTGGCCTGCAAACGGAACAACATATAATACATCTGGAACTTATACTTATTTAAGTGGTTGTGTAACTAAAACATTAAATCTTACTTTAACTCCAAATTCATCAAATACAACAACAGCTTCCGCATGCGATAGTTACACTTGGTCAGTTAATGGAACTACTTATACAACTGGAGGAACTTATACTTTTGTAACTGGTTGTGATACCCAAATATTAAATTTAACTATTACGCCTAGTACAACTAATACCACTACAGCTTCGGCATGTGATAGTTATACTTGGTCAGTTGATGGCAATACTTATACTGCTTCTGGTACATATTCATTTGTAAATGGTTGCGATACACAAGTACTTGATTTAACAATAAATTCATCAACTTCTCATACATCAACAATTTCTGCATGCGATAGTTATACATGGGATGCACCTTTAGGAGATGGCTCAATTTATACATTAGGAGGTTTATATATCCATACTTCTACTAATGCAAGCGGATGTCTTCATACAGAGACATTAGATTTAACGATTACACCAAGTACCACTAATACCACTACAGCTTCGGCTTGTGATAGTTATACTTGGTCAGTTAATGGAACTACATACACCACTGGAGGAACTTATATTTATGTAAATGGTTGTGATACTCAAATATTAGATTTAACGATTACTCCTAGTACTACAATTACAACTTCAGTTTCTGCATGTGATAGTTATACTTGGTCAGTAGATGGAAATACTTATTCATCTACGGGGACTTATACTTTTGTAAATGGATGCGATACTCAAGTATTAGATTTAACAATAAATACGACAACATCACATACTACTGTAGAATCGGCTTGTGATAGTTATACATGGGATGCACCTTTAGGTGATGGTTCTACTTATACAATAGGAGGTGTTTATACTAATATATCTACTAATGCTGGAGGATGCACTCATACAGAGACATTAAATTTAACAATAACACCAAGTACTACAAATACAACGACAGCTTCGGCATGTGATAGTTATACTTGGTCAGTAAATGGAACGACTTATTCAACAAGTGGGACGTATACATTCGTAAATGGATGTGATACACAAGTATTGAATTTAACAATAAATTCATCAACAGCTCACACAACAGTTGCATCTGTATGTGATAGTTATACATGGGATGCACCTTTAGGAGATGGTTCTAACTATACAATAGGAGGTATTTATACTAATACAACTACTAATTCAGGAGGTTGTCCTCATACAGAGACATTAGATTTGACAATTACTCCAAGTACCACTAATACCACTACAGCTTCGGCTTGTGATAGTTATACTTGGTCAG
>CAZSZH010000030.1:17630-28475 GCA_964610785.1 uncultured Flavobacterium sp.
ATGCTGGAGGATGCACTCATACAGAGACATTAAATTTAACAATAACACCAAGTACGACAAATACAACTACAGAGTCGGCTTGTGGAAGTTATACATGGTCAGTTAATGGAACTACTTATACAACCGGAGGTACTTATACTTATGTAAATGGATGTGATACCCAAATATTAGATTTAACTATTACACCAAGTACGACAAATACAACTACAGCTTCAGCATGTGATAGTTATACTTGGTCAGTAAGTGGAACTACTTATACTGTGGGAGGAACTTATACTTTTGTAAATGGTTGTTCTACCGAAGTATTAGATTTAACTATTAATGCTCCAGCAACTCCAACGGGAAGTGCAGCGCAAACATTATTAGATACAGATACTGTATCAAATATTGTAGTAAGTCCTAGTACTGTTGTTTGGTATTCGTCTTTAGCTGATGCTTTAGCAGGTACTAACGCAATATCTAATACTACAGTTGTTGTTAACGGAAGTACTTATTATGCAGTGAATATTTCAGGTTCTTGTAACAGCACACCATTTGCAGTTACCATAACGACAACACTTTCAAATGCTGATTTTGATAATTTAAATTTCAATTATTATCCAAATCCAACAGCCGATATTTTGAATATTACCTATAATAATGATATATCAGAAGTTAGTGTTACAAACACTATTGGTCAAGTTGTTTTAGTTAATAAAACAAACAGCAACAATGTTCAAATGGATTTAAGTGACCTTCCAGCCGCTACTTACTTTGTGAAAGTAGTTTCTGAAGGAAAAGAGAAGACTGTAAAAGTTATTAAAAAATAGTAATTCTATTGTCTAAAGTAAGAAAAGGTTGTCAGAAATGGCAACCTTTTTTATTTACAACTTAAAAGAAAACAACCTATTTTTGTCATAATTTAAAATCTATAATATGTCTAAGAGAACAAAATCATTCGTTTACAATCTTTTAAGCTTCGCAGCTTTCTTTTTACCACTTCAAGTGGCAGTTTCATACTTTACGACCTTGCGTGGAATTTGGATTCCTATGGTGGCTTTTGTTATTGGAACCATCTTGGCTCCAAAATTTCAAGCGGTGAGAACCAAAGATGGCGAAAAGCTATTTATGAAATGGCTTTTTGTTAAAGGAGTTAAGGAAGTAGATTAATTTTTTTGTTGATACATATTTAGCAACAGATTCATAGATTGAATAAAAAAATCGTTCAATCTGTGAGTATAAAATAGTAATTTATTTTTTCTTTTTAGCTTCGCTCTCTTTAGGTTTCAAAGTGGTTTTGAAAATAGGAACAAAATAGGAAATCGTATAATTTAATCCGGCTCCAAATTTACCTCCATAGGTTCTGTTGAAACCTGGAATATAGAGATTGTCGAAGTTGTCGGGTACTTTATTAGAAATTAGATTATTCATACGAATGCTAAAACCTACATATAGGTTTTGCACGATTTCGGCTTTGACACCCGCAACCACTTCGATCCATTGCGCTGATAATCCGTCGTATTTCGTACCGTCAACAATGGTTGGTTCTTCCCCAAAATAAGGATGTGGATTGTAAATACTGTAACTATTCAACGTTTGACTAAAAGTACTAGCTCCATACCGTAAACCCACGTAAATCATATTGTTCATGCCAAACCAATTTTCGTAGGTATTGTAGTCAAATCCAACTTTGATAAAAGTTCCTTTGGTTGTGAAATTTAGGTGGTCGTCGTTTACCGTTTTATTTTCATTACCGATTTCGGCTGCTAGATAGTGCTTTCGAGTTACTTTAAAATCACCTACAAGTTCTAATCCTTTGTAGTTTTTGTCATAGAACGATCGCGATAACTTATATAAATCAATTCCGAGACGTAATCCATAACGCTCGGTCTTTGGCTTGACGCTGTCTTTTTTAGATTTGACGCTATCGGTTTTAACTGGAATCGGTTTCTCTGATTGCTTGTCTTTTGCTTTGGTTTCTTGTGCTTGTCCTACCAATGAAGCCAATAGAAAGAGTACACTAAAAGTATATTTGTACATGAACCTCATTTTCGGTTTCAAGATTAGGTTTTACTACTACGATATTTTTTATCCATGCGCCATCTGGTGTAAGCGGCTCTGTTTG
This sequence comes from uncultured Flavobacterium sp., assembly GCA_964610785.1. Lineage (GTDB taxonomy): Bacteria > Bacteroidota > Bacteroidia > Flavobacteriales > Flavobacteriaceae > Flavobacterium. The sequence continues at coordinate 19,735 of CAZSZH010000030.1, forward strand.
CACTATTCCATTAGGCGTATCTAAGTTGAATAACATTTTGTATCCACAAGCTCTAGAAATATAAACATTATTTCTAGAATAGTTAAATGTTAGAATATCTGTATTGTCATTAGTTGCATCAGTATCAGCACCATTTTGTATGAAGGACATCGTAGTTGTATCTTCTGTTGTTTTTAAAGGGACATAAATTCTAGTGACTCCGTTAAAACTAATTCCAGTAGTTAAAGGTGGCGCCACAATTCCGAGATTCGTAACCGATTTTAACGTTGGTGTAGTAGTATTAATATCATAAAAATCAATTACTAATCGAGGAGTAGTAGCGGTAGCGGCATCGCAGATATCATCTTTCTCACAACCTGAGAGCGTCAATGCTACGACAACTAGTAAAAACACTATTTTTTTCATAAATTCTAAATGTCAAATTCAACTTCAATCGCAAAAATCAATTTCAATGGTAGCAATAAATATCTTTTATGCAATTGACCACCGACAACTGATCACTGATCACTGGTAACTATCTTCTCTCCAAAAGTACAACATTTTCTACATGATGCGTTTGCGGAAACATATCAACCGGTCGCACACGTGTTACTTTGTAAAATTCATCCATTAATGCTAAGTCTCTCGCTTGGGTAGCCGAGTTACAGCTTACGTATACAATTTTTGGAGTTCCTGTTTTCAATAACATTTCTACCACATCTTTGTGCATTCCATCTCGTGGTGGATCGGTAATGATCACATCGGGCTGACCGTACTGTGCGATAAAGTCGTCGTTGAAGACATTTTTCATATCTCCTACATAGAACTCACAATTGGTAATAGCATTGCGTTTGGCGTTTTCTTTTGCGTCGGCAATAGCTTCGGGAACGGCTTCTACACCAATTACTTTCTTTGCTTTTTTAGCAACAAATTGCGCAATGGTTCCGGTGCCCGTATATAAATCATATACTACTTCGTTGCCAGTCAATCCGGCAAAATCGCGTGTAATTTTATACAACTCATACGCTTGGTCCGAATTGGTTTGGTAGAATGATTTAGCATTAATACTAAAATGCAATCCTTCCATTTCTTCAAGAATATAATCTCTTCCTTTATATAATTTAATGTCTTGGTCATAAAGCGTATCGTTGGCTTTACTATTAATTACATATTGCAAGGACGTGATTTGCGGAAATTTTTTGTAAATAAAATCCAGCAACAACTCTCGATTGGTTTTGTCGTTTTCAAAAAATTGTATCAACACCATGATTTCGCCTGTCGACGCCGTGCGAATCATTAACGTACGCAATAACCCCTCGTGATGACGCGCATTAAAGAACGCCATGCCTTTTTCGGTAGCAAATTCTTTGATGGCATTCCTTATGGCATTTGAAGGGTCTTCCTGTAGATGACACTGCTCAATGTCTAGAATTTTGTCCCACATTCTTGGGATGTGAAACCCTAAGGCTGGTTTTTTACTTAAGGTTTGATCGTCCGATTGTATTTCGGTTTCGCTTAACCAACGGGTGTCGGAAAAACCAAACTCCATTTTGTTCCTATAAAAGAACTGTTTTTGGGAACCTAATATTGGTTCAAACTCGGGCAGATCAATTTTACCTATGCGTTTGAGGTTGTTAAAGACTTCGTTGTTTTTGTAAAAAAGCTGTTGTTCATACTTCATATTTTGCCATTTGCAACCCCCACAGGCACCAAAATGTTGGCATACAGGTTCTACTCTGTTTTCGGAATAAGAGTGAAAACGAATGGCTTTTCCTTCGTAGTAGGATTTGCGTTTCTTTAAGGTTTGTACATCTACTACATCTCCGGGAACAACATTGGGGATGAATATTACTTGACCTTCGGGCGCTTTAGCTACCGAAACTCCTTTGGCACCGGCATCTAGCACGGTAACGTTTTCAAAAATAACTTTGTCTGTCTTCTTTTTTCCCATGAAGCAAAAATAAACTATTGAAATGTTTTTTGGATTGCGTTTAGGAAAAAATTATTGTTTTTGTTTCGTAACTGATTAGGGATTCTAATTTTATATAAATGTTACTTTAAATTTATATTGATTTTAGAATAAAAAAAAGTCCCACCGAAGCAGGACAAAAGATTTCTCTACGGCATATAGCCTTATTGTGATAAGATTAAAGATTAGAGATTTTTAATCTGAAACAAATATATAGAAAAAATAATTACAATCAAATGCAAAAAAACGTAAAATGGTTAAGTCTTTTTTTATTATTTTTAAGACTTGTTAAAATTATAATGATATGGCAAAGATTTTAGGTTTAGATTTAGGGACCAATAGTATTGGTTGGGCGATTAGAGATACAAATAAAGAAGGAAATCAAATTGTTGATGCAAATGTCACTGTGTTTCCACAAGGTGTTGGAGAAGAAAAAGGTGTCGAGTTTTCTTTGGCATCAGAAAGAACAAAGCATAGAGCTTCAAGAAAATTGTATAGAAGAATAAAAAAACGAAAAACAGATTTATTAAAAATATTAATAGAGAATGGGTTTTGTCCTTTAACTAATGATGAACTAATAATATGGTCTGTTTATGAAAAAGGAAGGGACATTAAATATCCAACGGATAATTTCGAGTTTTCTGAATGGTTAAAAATAAATCCTTATAAAGTTAGGTCTAAAGCAGTGGATAAAGTTGTGTCAAAGCAAGAATTAGGGAGAGCTTTATATCACATGTGTCAAAGAAGAGGCTTTAAAAGCGGCAGAAAAGATGCTGATGCAGGTAAAGATTTAGAACAATACAAGAAAGAACAAGAAATTCTTGTGCAAAATGGTTTCAAAACTTTAGGTGAGTATTATTTTGAATTGTTACAAAATGATAAAAAAGTTAGAAAAACAAAATTCAGTGCCGACGATCAAGAAGTAAACTCTTCAAGAATTAGTTATGTAGAAGAATTTAATATTTTAATGAAGGCTCAAAATATTAGTAAAGATTTAGCTGATTCTTTTTTTGATGCAATCTTTTTTCAGAGACCTTTAAAATCTCAAAAAGGTGCTGTTGGGAAATGTACTTTAGAGAAAACAAAATCACGTTGCCCTATAAGTCATCCATTATTTGAAGAATTTAGAATGTTTCAATATTTGAATTCTATTAAAGTTAAAGAACGTAATAACGATAAGTTTGTCTTTCTTTCTGAATATCTAGAGTATTATAAAATTGCAATGGATAAATTTTATAGAGTAAGCGCAAAGAATTTTAAATTTTTAGATATTTCAAAAAGCGTTAATACTGCTGCTAAAAAAAATAATTTGTTTTTTGAGTTTAATTACAATGACAAATATCCAATTGTAGGAAGTCCAACTATTAGTAAATTAATAGAAGTATTTGATGCTATAGATTGGAAAGATTGTAAAGAAGTAATTAGTTCAAAATATAAAAAGCAAGACAATAAAACTATAGATGATTTAGTAGACGAGTTATGGCACGCCTTATTTTTTTCCGGTGATTTTGTAAATGATATTACTTCTGAAAAAGTAAAAAGTTTTATTAGAAATCGATTTGATATTTCAGAAGAAAAAGTTGCTTATTACGAAACTATTAATTTAAAACAAGGCTATTCTTCATTAAGCAAAAAAGCAATAAGCAAGATTTTACCATTTTTAGAAAACACAATAATATATCCTTATGCTGTTTTCTTTGCTAATGTTGATGTAATTATAGGTAAAGAAAAATGGGAAGCCAACAACGAGTTTATACAAGATACCATTATTGATATTATTTCAAACTATAAAGCACAAACATTAAAAATTGACATAGTAAATGGTTTGGTAGGTGATTTTATTAATGAATATGATAACTCTAATTTTGATTACGTTTTAGATGAAACTGATAAAAAAAATGCAGTAGAAAAGATAAAATTGTTTTATGGGAAATATGAATGGGAAAAAATGTCTGATGATGCAAAAAATGAATTATTAAATGATATTGAAAATGAGTTTCAGAAACAACTACAAAAAAGGAGAGTTGGAGGTTACTTTTTGCCAAAGCCTAGAGTTGATGAAATCATTAAAGATTTTTTAATTCAAGAATATAAAGTTTCAAAAGAACAAGCAGATAAATTATATCATCCTTCTGCTATGGATGCTTATCCACAAAGTCAAGATAATTTATTAGGATTGCCGTTTACAAATTCTATTAAAAATCCAATGGCAATGAGAACTTTGTTTTATTTAAGAAAGCTAGTGAATACATTATTAAAAGAAAAGAAAATTGCCCCCGATACTGAAATCATAATTGAGTTAGCAAGAGAACTAAACGATAAAAACAAACGACTTGCTATAGAAAGATGGCAACGTGAAAGAGAGAATGAAAATAAAAAGTTTAGAGAAAAATTAGAAGAATTAGCAAAAGATACCAATTCAAAAGTAACTGATGCAGATATCATCAAGTATAGATTATGTCAAGAACAAAATGGAAAATGTTTCTACACAAACAAAACTATTAACTGCGAAAAATTATTAGGTTCAAATCCACAATTTGATATAGAACATACATTTCCTCGAAGTAAATCTTTTGATAATTCACTAGCAAATAAAACTCTTGCTGATAAAGCATTCAATCAAATTAAAGGAAATAGAATCCCTCAGGAATTAGAACAAGAATACAAGCAAAATTTCACGCACAACATCATTGATTGGCAATCTAAAATAGAAGATTTAGAAGAAAAAATAGAACAGCAAAAATATTTTTCAAAAGTAGCCAGTACTGTTGAGCAAAAAAACAGAGCTATACAACAACGTCATTATTTAAAGTTGGAGTTAGATTACTGGAAACAAAAAGTGTATCGCTTTACTGCAACTGAAATAAAACCAAATTTCAAAAACAGTCAATTGGTTGATACTGGAATAATAACTAAATATTCAGAGCTATTTTTAAAATCTTTATTTCAAAGAGTTTTTCCAGCAAAAGGAACAATGGTTGCCGATGTTAGAAAATCTTGGGGATTGGGTGAAAAAGATAGAAACTACCATTACCATCATGCCATTGATGCGGTTGTTTTAACTTGCATGGATAAAAGCATAAGAGATGGCTTAGCAGCAGCATTCAAAGAATCGGAAGAAAATAGGTGTCAGGAGAAATTTAAGATTGCAAAACCCTGGCAAACTTTTACAGAAGATGTAATTCAATTAAAAGAAAGCATTATTGTAGTTCACAATCATAAAGATAAAATTGAAAAGCAAACTGTAAAAAAATTAAGAAAAAGAAATAAAATCCTTTACGATAAGCAAGGAAATGTTATTTATGAGAAAGGTCAAGGAATTAGAGCGTCGTTACATAAAGATACTTTTTATGGAGCAATTGAAAGAGAAAATGAAAATGCAAAGAAAGAAATTTGGTTTGTTATACGAAAACCAGTTAACAGCAATTTTACAGATGCCGATGTCAATAATATTGTTGATGAAGGTATAAAAGATAGAATCCTTAAACACGGTTTAAAAAACATTCGGACACCTGAAAGTTGGATTTTATTACCGAGTGAAAAAGATGAAAAAGGCAAAGAAATCAAAGAAATGCTCATTAAAAAAATTAGAGTAAAAACAAGCAATAAAAATTTACCAAAAATAAAATCACAAAGCCATGTTTCACAAGGCAAACGAAAAGAATACAAAGAACATTATTACGCTACTTTAGAGAATATTTTTGGAATGGCAATTTATGAATCAATTGATAGTAAAGGTAAAAAAGAGCAAACATTTAAAACTATTTCGGCTTTTGATTTAGCAAAACACAATCAAGGTAAATTAAAATTAGAAATACCAGTTGAAGAAAATATAATTAAAAACAAAGGTAAAAAATCAGAAGTTTTGATTCCGTTATCTAAAGTTTTACGAGTAAATCAAATGGCACTTTTTTATGAAAATAGTCCAGAAGAATTAAAACAATTAAGTAAAAGTGAATTAAACAATAGGTTTTTTAAAATAACACAATTTGAAAGTGATGGTAGAATTCAACTTCGTCACCATGCTCAAGGCGGAGCGGATAAAGATTTAAAAAAGGAATCGTCCGTAAACTTTGAACAACCTGTTCAAAAATTGAGAATAAGTTTAAGTAACGTTAAAGCAATTTTTGAAGGAAAAGATTTTATTTTACATCAATCAGGTAAAATAGATTTTACTTTTTAAGGAAATAAATTATTTTTAGTTCTTTGACATAAGATTTTCATAGTCTTAAACAGCCAAAACACAACTGGAAGTTATGGCATCTGTCTTGCAAAAGATGCAGTAACAGACAGTTGTGGTTTGATTAAAGATTAGAGAACACGATATTACAACAAAATTGGGATTACACAAACTATGGTTGTGGTTTGATTAAAGATTAGAGAACACGATATTAAAAATAAATACATACCAAATAATACAAAAGTTGTGGTTTGATTAAAGATTAGAGAACACGATATTAATAAAACACTAGGTTACGGAGACGATAAAGTTGTGGTTTGATTAAAGATTAGAGAACACGATATTGCAAAGATGTGAGTATCTCTCTTTTCGTGAGTTGTGGTTTGATTAAAGATTAGAGAACACGATATTTTCATCTGCTAATAAATTAAGAATACTTTAGTTGTGGTTTGATTAAAGATTAGAGAACACGATATTGAATATCAGCAGGACAAGTACTAGGAGCAGGTTGTGGTTTGATTAAAGATTAGAGAACACGATATTTGTAATTAAAATTACAATGACATACCAGAAGTTGTGGTTTGATTAAAGATTAGAGAACACGATATTAATGCGAGAATTAATATTACAAGAAGTCACGTTGTGGTTTGATTAAAGATTAGAGAACACGATATTTGCGACATTGGCTAATTACCGAACTGGGACGTTGTGGTTTGATTAAAGATTAGAGAACACGATATTTCGAGCGTAAAAATTCGCCTAGAACCTACAGTTGTGGTTTGATTAAAGATTAGAGAACACGATATTAAATTTTCCAGCCAATTACGGCTACTAACAGTTGTGGTTTGATTAAAGATTAGAGAACACGATATTGAATTGCGACATAAAGACGCATCCGACAATGTTGTGGTTTGATTAAAGATTAGAGAACACGATATTTTTAATCCGACAACTGTAATTACGATTACAGTTGTGGTTTGATTAAAGATTAGAGAACACGATATTATGGTAATATAAATGACCTTACAACGTACAGTTGTGGTTTGATTAAAGATTAGAGAACACGATATTTGAATTAATTGAACAAACTCAAATAGATAAGTTGTGGTTTGATTAAAGATTAGAGAACACGATATTTGTAGTAACTGTTATAATGACGTTTGAGGAGTTGTGGTTTGATTAAAGATTAGAGAACACGATATTACAAAAATTAAAAGAATAACGGAAAATAAGTTGTGGTTTGATTAAAGATTAGAGAACACGATATTATGGAAATATTAACGATTTAACGACGTACAGTTGTGGTTTGATTAAAGATTAGAGAACACGATATTCATAAAATTACCACAAATACGCATGCATGCGTTGTGGTTTGATTAAAGATTAGAGAACACGATATTTGAACTTGTGAAGCAAACACAAATACCAAAGTTGTGGTTTGATTAAAGATTAGAGAACACGATATTATCAGTATAGGCACTCACCTATATACACGAGTTGTGGTTTGATTAAAGATTAGAGAACACGATATTACAATTATTAGTTAATTGTGTTGTTCTTTCGTTGTGGTTTGATTAAAGATTAGAGAACACGATATTAATGTCATGTTCAAGTGTTGAACTTGTTTGGTTGTGGTTTGATTAAAGATTAGAGAACACGATATTAACTAGATATGGAGGCAATGGTTCAAACGAGTTGTGGTTTGATTAAAGATTAGAGAACACGATATTTTTGTGCAATCATAGAAGCAGTAGTAAAAGGTTGTGGTTTGATTAAAGATTAGAGAACACGATATTGGTATGAACAAGACATACACGGTAATATAAGTTGTGGTTTGATTAAAGATTAGAGAACACGATATTATATGCAACAAATCATAAGCAATAATGAGAGTTGTGGTTTGATTAAAGATTAGAGAACACGATATTTGGAAGTATTGTGTATAAGAGTGCAGGAAAGTTGTGGTTTGATTAAAGATTAGAGAACACGATATTCGCTGAACCCGTTAGCAAAATTAATTCCTCGTTGTGGTTTGATTAAAGATTAGAGAACACGATATTTGATGCTTTATGGAATTATTTCAAAGGAAAGTTGTGGTTTGATTAAAGATTAGAGAACACGATATTGAAAACCCCAATTTCCATTAGTATCTTCACGTTGTGGTTTGATTAAAGATTAGAGAACACGATATTCTTTCAATTCTATTCGATTCCAATGGCGATGTTGTGGTTTGATTAAAGATTAGAGAACACGATATTCAATAGCTTTTTCAGCACCATTGGCGGCAGTTGTGGTTTGATTAAAGATTAGAGAACACGATATTTGTAATTTAGATTTTAGTTCGCCTTCGTTGTTGTGGTTTGATTAAAGATTAGAGAACACGATATTATATAAAATTACCACAAATACGGATGCATGGTTGTGGTTTGATTAAAGATTAGAGAACACGATATTAATATGATAAAATTAATTATTGAACTATTAGTTGTGGTTTGATTAAAGATTAGAGAACACGATATTTTTCGTCTGTTAGTTCTTCTGCTTCATCTAGTTGTGGTTTGATTAAAGATTAGAGAACACGATATTCAGTCATATTATAAGACTTATATGTGC
>CAZSZH010000031.1:0-27801 GCA_964610785.1 uncultured Flavobacterium sp.
CAACTTCTGCTACTTTGCCATTGTTATTAAACGATTTTGAACACGTTTTTAAAAAAGGAGATAATATTATTTTTGCTGCTTTCGGCGGTGGATTCACTTGGGGATCTATTTATTTGAAATGGGCTTATAACAAACAATATATAAAAAAATATTATTATGGATTTAAAAGAAATTCAAAACCTAATCAAATTTGTATCTAATTCAGGTGTAGCTGAAGTAAAGTTAGAAACGGGTGATATCAAAATTACTATTAGAACTACTTTAGAAGGAAATACTCCAGACATTACCTATGTACAACAAGCTCCTATGCAACAGGCATTGCCTCAACAAGCAGCTCCAGTACAACAAGCAGTTCCAGAACCAGTTACGGCTGCTCCTGTTGCTGATGATAGCTCTAAATACATTACTGTGAAATCACCTATGATAGGTACATTTTATAGAAAACCATCACCAGATAAAGCTCCATTCGTTGAGGTTGGTACTTCAATTGGAAAAGGTGATGTTCTTTGCGTAATAGAAGCCATGAAGTTATTCAACGAAATTGAAGCTGAAATTTCAGGAAAAATTGTTAAAATTCTTGTGGATGATATGTCTCCAGTAGAATTTGATCAACCATTATTTTTAGTTGACCCATCATAACTTAGATTATTAGCTTATTAGATTTCTAGATTATTAGATTTTATAAATTTCTAATAATCTCTTCAATAAATTGACCAAGTAATCTAACAATCCAACAATCTAATTGTCTAACGATCTAATTTAAAAAGATGTTTAAAAAAATATTAATTGCCAATAGAGGAGAAATTGCACTACGTGTAATTAGAACTTGTCGAGAAATGGGGATTAAAACCGTAGCGGTTTATTCTACTGCCGATGCCGAAAGTTTGCATGTAAAATTTGCAGATGAAGCGGTTTGTATCGGGCCGCCTCCGAGTAATTTATCTTACTTGAAAATGTCTAATATTATTGCTGCTGCAGAAATCACTAATGCAGATGCAATCCATCCAGGATATGGTTTCTTATCTGAAAACGCTAAATTTTCTAAAATTTGTCAAGAGCACGGAATTAAATTCATTGGAGCTTCTCCAGAAATGATTGATAGAATGGGGGATAAAGCTTCAGCAAAAGCAACTATGCTTGAAGCGGGAGTTCCTTGTGTTCCAGGTTCTGTTGGGATTCTCGAATCTTATGAGCAAGCAGAACAATTAGCAGAAGAGTTTGGTTACCCAGTAATGCTTAAAGCGACTGCCGGAGGAGGTGGAAAAGGAATGCGCGCTGTATGGAAGCACGAAGAATTGTTAAAAGCTTGGGAGAGTGCACGTCAAGAGTCGGCTGCCGCATTTGGAAATGACGGAATGTATCTTGAAAAACTTATTGAAGAACCTCGACATATAGAAATTCAAGTGGTTGGCGATTCTTATGGCAAAGCTTGTCACCTTTCAGAAAGAGACTGCTCTGTTCAAAGACGTCACCAAAAATTAACAGAAGAAACTCCTTCACCATTTATGACCGACGAATTGCGTCACAAAATGGGAGAAGCTGCTGTTAAAGCTGCTGAATTTATTAAATATGAAGGTGCAGGAACCGTAGAGTTTCTTGTAGATAAGCATAGAAATTTCTACTTTATGGAAATGAATACGCGTATCCAAGTAGAACATCCAATAACAGAACAAGTAATTGATTATGATTTAATTCGTGAACAAATTCTTGTAGCGGCTGGAGTGCCAATTTCCGGAAAAAATTATTTACCACAATTGCATTCTATTGAGTGCCGTATCAATGCCGAAGATCCTTACAATGATTTCCGTCCATCACCTGGTAAAATTACGGTTTTACATGCGCCAGGAGGTCACGGAGTGCGTTTAGACACACATGTTTATGCAGGGTATACCATTCCGCCAAATTATGACTCGATGATTGCAAAATTGATTACCACAGCTCAAACCAGAGAAGAGGCAATAAGCAAAATGAAAAGAGCTTTAGATGAATTTTATATTGAAGGAATTAAAACCACCATTCCGTTTCACAGACAACTGATGGATGAACCCGATTATGTGGCGGGTAATTACACTACCAAGTTTATGGAATCCTTTAAGATGAAAGAGATAGAGTAATAAAGCAAAAACATTCGAGAAATCGGATGTTTTTTTTTGAATATATCGTAAATTCGTTTTTTAATTCAAATGAAAACAAATCTTCTATTAAGTATCAATAACCCATCTGATTTACGTAAATTGGAACCTTCGCAATTGCCCGAATTAGCAAAAGAATTGCGCGATTTTATTATTGATGTGGTTTCTGTGAAAGAAGGTCATCTTGGCGCTTCGCTTGGTGTTGTAGAGCTGACTATTGCGCTTCATTATGTGTTTGATACCCCAAATGATTTATTGGTTTGGGACGTAGGCCATCAGGCGTATGGGCATAAAATTTTGACAGAAAGAAAAGATCAATTTCATACAAATCGACAACTCGGAGGAATTTCTGGGTTTCCAAAAAGAAGTGAAAGTATTTATGACACCTTTGGAGTTGGGCATTCGTCAACTTCAATTTCGGCAGCGTTGGGAATGGCCATTGCATCTCAATTGAAAGGTGAACATCGTCATCATATAGCCGTTATTGGTGATGCTTCTATCGCCAGCGGAATGGCATTTGAAGGATTAAATCATGCGGGTGTTACCAATTCAAATCTTTTGGTGATTTTGAATGATAATGCAATTGGAATTGACCCGAGTGTTGGTGCTTTAAAAAACTACTTAACCTCAGTCAAATCAGGAAAAAATCCGAAGCAAAACAATATGATTAAGTCCATGAATTTTGATTATTCAGGACCCGTTGATGGTCATGATTTTGAGGCTTTGATTTCAGAATTAGAACGGTTAAAAAAAGTAAAAGGGCCTAAATTTCTTCATATTATAACAACCAAAGGAAAGGGGTTGCAACAAGCAGAAGAAAATCAGGTAACCTATCATGCACCTGGAAAATTTGATGCAACTACTGGAGAAATTCATCCGAAATCGGATGAAAATATACCTCCAAGATTTCAAGATGTTTTTGGTTGGACTTTGGTAGAATTGGCTACTAATAATCCAAAAATAATTGGAATTACTCCTGCAATGCCTAGTGGAAGTTCGTTAAAATTCATGATGGACGCATTTCCAGATCGTGCATTTGATGTTGGAATAGCCGAACAACATGCGGTAACTCTTGCTGCAGGAATGACTACACAAGGAATGGTTGTTTTTTGCAATATTTATTCTACTTTTTTACAACGTGCTTACGACCAAGTAATTCACGACGTGGCGTTACAGAATTTACCAGTTATTTTTTGTTTGGATCGAGCAGGATTAGTAGGTGAAGATGGAGCCACTCATCATGGTGTTTTTGATATAGCTTACTTGAGAGGTATTCCCAATATGATTATCTACGCTCCAAAAGATGAAATCGACTTAAGAAATATTCTATATACTGCCTCTTTAGGCTTGAATCATCCAATTGCGATAAGATATCCTAGAGGAAGAGGGAAATATTTGAATTACGAATCACTTATTACGAAATTTGAATTTCAAAAAATTGAAATAGGGAAAGCACATTTATTGCAGCCAGGAACGAAAGCAGCTTTTTTATCCACGGGATTTATAGGAAACAATGTTTCACAGGCATTAAATAAAATCTCAAATAAAAATGATATTGCTCATTATGATTTTGGTTTTGTAAAGCCTTTGGACGAAAATCTTTTACATGAAATCTTTTTGAAATATGAATCTGTAATTACCATAGAAGATGGGGTTATTAAAGGAGGTTTTGGAAGCGCTATTATAGAATTTGCATCCAAAAATAAGTATTCTATTCCAATAAAAACTCTTGGTGTTCCTGATGCATTTATAGAGCACGGAACTTTGGAAGAACTTCAAAAAATATGCAATATCGATGTTGATAGTTTGACACAAATTTTATCTGAATAATAGTGTTTGCTATAAATATGTTTTACGACTATTTTCACGTTGCAACTTTAAATGTTTGTTAATTCAAAATTGGTTTTATTTCTAGTTAGTTACATTTGTAGCGATGAATAAAAAGAGATCGGGCATAAGTTTGTTTTTCGGATGGGCAGTATTGTTTGCAATAGTGCTTCAGTCTGTACACACTTTTAATCATTTAGAAAAAGAACTTACCGAAAAACAATGTCATCATAGATATGCCAAAAATATAACCGAATTTACGCATGCCCATCATAACAATGACCATTGTTTTATGTGTGAATTCACATTCAGTACGTCATTAAACACAGATTTTTTTACGTTTAATGTAAAGAATGTTCAAATACTTGTCTCGAAAATACAATTCCATTGTAAAGCAATTTCGCAATCGTTTCGAGGAAGCCTTTTTGCCCTTAGAGCACCACCAATTTTTATGGTTTAAAAGTATATAATTCTTCTAGATTTAGAAGAAAAATCTTTATTAACGATAAAAATATCCTCTAATGAAAAAAAATATTTTTGCATTACTATCTCTAGTATGCTTTCATGTGTTATTCGGTCAAAATCAAAATACCTTATCGGGAAAAATTATTGATAAAATAACCAAAAAAGAGTTGCCTTTTGTAACAATCACAATACCCGACATTCATGCGTCTACGCAATCAGATAGTAATGGAAATTTTAAATTTACCATTGTTCCAAAGGCCTCCTATGAGTTGCAATTATCTTATATTGGATATAAATCAAAATCTGTTTTTGTTTCAGTAAACGATGACAACAACCTTGTTATTGAACTTGATAATAGTAATATTGAGCTGTCTGAAGTGGTGGTTACAGGCACATCCAAAGCAATGCAAGTAAGAAAATCGCCGTTGCCTATAATTTTAATAAATAAAGAATATCTCACTACCAATGTTTCTACCAACGTTATTGATGCTATCGCTAAAATTCCTGGAGTTAATACAGTAACAACGGGTCCCAATGTCTCTAAACCCTACATTCGAGGTTTGGGATATAATCGAATTTTGACTTTGTTTGATGGAGTCCGTCAAGAGGGGCAACAATGGGGAGACGAGCACGGTATAGAAATCGATAAATATCTTATCGAGAAAGTTGAAGTAATCAAAGGACCGGCAAGTTTAATGTATGGTTCAGATGCCTTAGCGGGAGTTGTCAATCTAATTCCAAATCAATCTACACAAAAGGATAAAATAGCAGGAAATTATACTTCAGAATATCAAACCAATAACGGAATGTTTGGCGAATCACTTTTTTTATCAGGGAATAAAAAGGGAATAGAATGGGGAGCTAGAACCTCTAAAAGAAACGCAACTAACTACCAAAATTCGGTGGATGGAAGAGTATATAATACGGCATTTGATGATGTTGCTGCCAATGCGTTTGTAGGAATTCATAAAAAATGGGGTTTCTCCGACTTGAATTTATCGTTGTACGATAGTAAACAAGAAATTCCAGACGGAAGTAGAGATTCTATTTCGAGAAAGTTTACTCAGCAAATTTATGAAGACGATCATATTCGCCCAATTGTTAGCGACAGCGATTTAAAATCATATAGAATTGGGGTTTTACATCAAAGAGTACAACATTACCGCGCTTTTTGGAAAAACATGTTTTTTCTTGAAAAAAGTAGATTGAGTGTAAACCTTGGTTTTCAAAAAAGCAGTCGTCGGGAATACAGTCACCCAGAAGAGCCTTATCAACTAACTCCCGGATTGGATTTACAACTAAACACGTTAAATTATGACCTTAAATATTATTTTCCAGAATGGAAAAAATGGGAAACCACAATGGGCATCAATGGAATGTATCAAACTAATACGGTAACTGAGGGAACTGAATTTCTAATTCCGTCTTATAAGCAATTTGATCTGGGTGGTTTTGCTATGGTTAAAAAGGATTTTGGTAAGTTTATTGTGTCAGGAGGAATTCGATATGATGCAAGACATTTTGCCAATGATGCACTTTATATTGCAAAAAATCCTGTTTCTGGTTTCGATCAACCCGTGAGCGCAACTACGGCAGGAGCTACTCAATTATTTTTAAATTATAGAACACAATTTGAAGGCATGTCGGGAAGCATTGGATTGGCCTATTTGGTTAACGAAAGATGGTCTCTAAAAGCCAACCTTGCAAGAGGATATAGAGCACCAAACATCTCTGAAATTTCTGCCAATGGCGTACATCCTGGAACTGGAATTTATCAAAAAGGGAACACTAATTTTAAACCGGAATTCAGTTTGCAAGAAGACATTGGCTTTGATTATATATCTAAGTCGGTTACTGCAAGCATGAGCTTTTTTATTAATCAGGTTGATAATTACATCTATAATTCAAAACTTCTCAATAATAATGGAACTACTGTATTGACACCAAGCGGTGGCGAGTCGTTTCCTACATATCAATTCCAACAAGGAAATGTTTTGCTCTATGGAGCCGAGGCTAATATTGATTTTCATATTACCAAAGCCTTACATTTTGAGAACACTTTTTCATTACTTTATGGTGATAACAACAGTTACAGTGGAGCTGCCAAAAATGAGACTAATAAATATGTTCCATTGATGCCTCCTGCGCGGTACAACGGTGAATTACGCTACAACTTTAATATGCATAATAACAAACTCACCGATAGTTTTATAAAATTTGATGTAAACTATACTGCAGCTCAAAACAGAGTTTTTTCTAGTGAAAATACCGAAACCGTGACACCAGGATATACACTTATAAATCTTGGATTGGGTTCAGGGTTAAAAAACCAAAAAGGAAAGACTATTATCAATTGCTATGTTCTAGGGAATAACATCTTTGATGTGGCTTATCAAGACCATCTAAGCAGATTAAAATATTTTGAACAATACAGCGCGTCTCCAAATGGTAAACTCGGAATATTTAATATGGGAAGAAATATTTCTTTTAAAGTTGTGATACCGATATAGATTTAGTTTTAATTAGTGAGTAGAACTTTGTTTAAAGAAAAATCTTGTAAAACGCATACAAAAACGGTAACTTCTGAAAAACAGCTTTATTGCGACTTAAAAACCGCATTTTTAAGCACTTCATTTTTTAAAAACCGCAACTTCAATACAAAAACAAACCTCGTTTAAAACGAATTAAACGAGGTCAACTTTTCTATTTATTCTTACTATTTAGTTTTTTAATTAGGTTGCGCAGCAGCTACCCGAGTTGGTGGCAGTTTCACTAAATATCATATCAGTTAATTTTTAACTCACTCCGCATTTTAATTTATGTAAAAAATTTTAAATAACTATTTGGTATAATAAAAAGTGTGTCTTGTAAAAAAGTTCTCAGTTCCATTATACTTCACCTCCTTTTTAATTGTCAAACTATTTTTTGTTATAGCAATAGAAATTCTAATTGTAGAAAGTTTTTCATTATCATAATCCTCGGTTTCCATTATAACAATTTGCTCTTGCATAGCATTTAAACTGCTTTTAGTAGTAATGCCACCCGTAGTTTTTTTACTACTTTCTTCACTTTCTTTGGCAGTAAAATCTTTTATTATAAAAGGATGTTTATAGCCTGTTTCTATCAGTTTGCTACCATTGTTAATTATAAAAGTAGTGTCTTGTGATTTTGCTTTTTGCTTTGTATTGCCATCAGGTTCTTTATAAAAAAATTGTTTTACTAATTTATTATTGATTAGTTCAGACTTTAGCCAAACATCCATTGTAGTCTGCGATTTATCGTCTTGATAATCTGTATAAGTAAGTTTGCCTTTCCAATCACCTTGCATAGCTTGTAAAAAGCCGGTAGGAATCTTGGTTTTATTCTGTGCAAATGAACTTTGAGTTAAATAAATTGCTACAAATAGAATGTGTATTATTTTTTTCATTGTTTATTATTTTTCGTAAAGCACACTTAAAAAGTATGTTTTTCTAACTTTATTGTCCAATCCAAAAGCATTTATATATTCTATCCCTTTTTCCTTGTACTCTGGTAAGGTGTAAACACCTTCATAATTTTGCTTAGGAACATCTACAAATAACCTAAAAATAGTAGTGGGAATTTTCTTTTGATAGTCAATATTGATAATTCTTATTGTATCGTTATTTGTAGTTTTAGCAATGATTACATTTACCACATCTTTTGTAGATAAATTTTCAAGTTTGTTGGCATTTTGATTGTTATTATGCAAAATTGTAACCCATTGAGCTTTAAAGCTAGTATGGTTTACAAATTGCCAATTCTTCATAAATGGATATGTTTTACTTGGGGTTGGAAATTTTCTTATATCAATGGTTGAATTGCTTTTTGAGTTATCATCTGAATATATTACACCATCTGAAACAAAATTAACCTCATCGTTCTCTGGCATTTTAGGAATAAAATCAGGCAAATCGGGAGCTGAATTTTTAATGCTTTTTTCTTTAATTTTCTTTAAATAATTGGTATCAGCCGAAATTTCAGACAATCTCTCTTTTTGATATGTTTTTGGGTCAAAAGCATCAATCATATTTTGTTCTAGTTTCTGATATTTATCTTGGTCAATTTCTTTAATTCTCGGGTTTTGAATGATAGTATAGTAATCTTTTGCAGGAACTTTTCTACCATTTTGCATTACTAGAGTTTTCCCTTGTACTTTTTCAATCACTCCAAAAACATTTACTAGCTTTCCTTGTAATCGTTGTTTTACAGAATTTGAAATTGAAGTAGATAAAATATAAAATTCTGTGGCTTTGTAGTATTTACTCTGGTATATTAAATAAGTTGAGGTTGTATCTAACACAAAATCTCTGTCAACCAAACCTGGTGGTTTCGACTGTGCAAAACCATTGGCAAATATGAGAAGAGTAAATGTTGATACTATTAATTGTTTCATATTTTCTATTTATTCTTACTATTTAGTTTTTAAGAGAGGTTGCGCAACAGCTACGGCTGTTGTGCGATGTATTTTTTATTTAGTTTCTGTTTCCAGTTTTTTGATTAGCATTTCGGCTTTTGATTTTTTTTGGTTTATTATAATTAATTTACTTTTGTCTTCTAAAAGAATTTTATAATTGAACTCATTTTCTGAATTAAATTTCCAATTATCGAGTTCTTTAAATTCTTTTTTAATTAAGTTTAATTGTTCTTTATTATTTTTTGAAACAATAATCAATTTAGTTAGTGATGTTTTTTTCATTTTTTCAATCGAACTTTGTGTAACTTCTGTTTCGTAATTTGCAATTGAACGATAACGATACTTTTGGTCAATTACATCAAAATCTTTTTCGTTTTCAGAAATCACATATCTATAAGTCATTATATTATCAAGTTCATTTATCCAATTAGGAAAATTCTCTTCATATATTTTAATGTAATTATCAATGAAGTTTTTATCAATTGGTTTTCTCTGAGAAATATATTCATTTATTAATGGATATATTTGCTTTGCCATTAAATTAATATATTTTTGATTATACCATTCTCCAATATCAATTTTTCCATCAAGTTTTTCAAATACATAACCATTACCTAATGAAGTTGCTAAAACTTCGTTCAAAATTTTATAAGCATAATTGCTTGATTTTGATTTGTTTTCTTTGAAGTTTTTATCAATTTCAGTTTTAACTTCAAGAGATTGTTCGTTATAAATTATGTGAAAAATTTCGTGTAACATAACGCTAAATAAATCTTTATAATCTTTTAAGTTTGTTTGAATTGCACTTATAAAATTGTTATAAAATGCTTGAGCAGTAAATACTTGAGAATTTGGTAATGGATAAAATGCGATTTTAAATGGAATTGAATTATCCCAGCTCGAATTATAAAAAACTAAACCAGCTTCAAAATAATTTTCTATTTTGTTTTCGTTTGAATATTTTGTAATATCTAAAATTTGTTGTTCAAACTTTTCTTTATTTGGGTTATAAATTAGTTCATTATATATTGGAATAAATTCTGTAATTATTTCAGTTAGTTCGTTCAAAGTTTTGTTTGTAAAAATTCCAATTGAACGAAGTTTAAAATCTTTAAGGTTTTCTGTTTCGATTAAGTTTTTTTTCAAAATATCTCTAGTTTGCATAGGTACTTTTGTACCGTTTGGAAACTCTTCAAATTCATAACTATAATCGATTGACAATTTATCAAATTTTGAGATTAAGTTTTTAAACCTTTCAGTATTGTATTTTGATTTATTAAATTCAGTTTTAAAAACATTTTCAGGATGGTTTTCAGATAAATTTTGTATAAAAACAAAAACGGCTAATTGTTCTGAATATTTTATTTTAAACGTTGGTTTTTGGGCAAATGTCAAAGTTGAAATAACACAATATATAAAAGTTAAAATTCTGTTTTTCATTTAGTTTCGGTTTTTTTGGAATAATATCACACAACTCGTTTATAGGTCTGATAAACGTCAAACGTTATTTTTATCAAATGTATTAATTTTTTAATAAACCAAATTCCATGCTTAAAAATAATAGTGATATATTTTGTTAAAAACTTAAAACTTCGCATTTCTTAGATTATAGCTATTACTGTTTTTTTTGCAAGCTTATTGTATTTTCAAATCAACATTTCATAACCGTTGTTATTAAACAATCGCTTGCTGTGAGAAACCCCTTTATTTAAAATAGAATTTGTATTTTTACACCAAATATTAATCGGTATATGAAATATTTTCAACTCCTTTTTCTTTTTACAACTTTAGTGTTTAGCACCGCTGCTAAGAGTCAAACCATTAGAATGAAGACTAGCAGTGTAAGTTTTATTGAAAAGAACAACAAGAATGAGTGGGGCAAATGGTCAGATTTTGTGAAAGCAGAATTGTTGGTTGCTATTGATGCCAAAAAAGATAGAATTGTTATAAATTCGGCTCAAATACAGGTGTTTACTATTAAATCCTATGGCGATAAAATGGAAACAGAAACCAGCAAGATTGTCCCATTTGATTGTGTAGACAACAATGGTTCTAAATGCAAAATTTTAGTAATTACCCGAAAAGATGAAGGAAACCGAATGCAACTATACGTCAATTACTCCGAAGTGAAGTTTGTTTACAACATCTATAATTAATACTTGATTATGGATTTTACTTATCCAAAAAACGAGAAACTCAAGAGCACCAAGACTATTGATCTACTATTTTCTGAGGGAAAATCGGTGTCTAAATTTCCGTTGCGCTTGGTCTATATTCCTGTTTTAGATTCAGAAGAAAAATTAAAGTTTGGGGTTTCGGTTTCCAAAAAACATTTCAAAAAAGCGGTTGATCGAAATTATTTCAAACGTGTTTTAAGAGAATGCTATCGCCTAAATAAACATTTAATTCACGATCATTTAGACCAACCTTATGCCATCATGTTTTTTTATCAAACCAAAGAGCGATTGACATACAGAGAAATAAATGAAAAAACGATTCAATTATTTCAAAAATGGATTGTCGCGAAAAACGAAGAAATTAAAAACACGTAACTATTATATAAAAATCAATTTTTTGGCGTTTATGTCATATATTAAAATATGTTTGTTAAATTCGTCGATTAAAATTCAAGAAAAGAAAAACACCATGCTTTCATTCCTAAAAAAGAGATATATAATAGCTGTTTTAGCTTCTGGTTTACTTTTTGTAACCGTAAGTTTCAAAGACGATTTTTTTGAAATTGCTAAGCAAATAGAAATTTTTACTACATTGTTCAAAACCGTTAATCAGAACTATGTAGATGAAATAAATCCGTCCGAATTAATGGACAAAGCCATTAAAAGTATGCTTGCCGATTTAGATCCTTACACCAACTATTTTAATGAGCAAGATGTTGTGAAATTTAAAATAAACAACACTGGAGAGTATACCGGAATTGGTGCTTTGGTGACTCGTAAAGAAGACAAACTAATCATTAAAGAACCGTATAAAGGTTTTCCGGCAGACAAAGCGGGTTTAAAAGCAGGAGATGCTATCATTCAAATTGGCGATGTAATGCTTTCTGATTTTAAAGACGATGCCTCTCAACTTTTAAAAGGTGCTAAAAACACCAAAGTGGATATTAAATATATTCGTCAAGGAAAAACCATTTCGTCTCAAATTATTTTGGATGAAGTCGAAGTTAAAGCGGTTCCATTCTTTTCCAAAATTGATGAAAAAACAGGATATATCGTGTTATCTGCTTTCAATAGAAAGACTACACAAGAAACCAAAGCAGCATTAGAAAAACTTAAATCGGATGGTGCTGAGCGAATCATTTTAGATTTAAGAGGAAATCCAGGGGGGTTATTAAACGAAGCGGTAAATGTATGCAATCTCTTTGTTCCCAGAGGAGAAGTTATTGTAACTACAAAATCTAAAAATGCTAAATATAATGCTACCTACAAAACCGCAAACGAGCCTGTAGATTTAGACATTCCGTTAGCTATTATTGTAGATGGTAAAAGCGCTTCGGCTTCTGAAATTGTTTCAGGAGCATTACAAGATTTAGACCGAGCAGTGGTTATTGGTTGTCGTAGCTTTGGAAAGGGATTGGTACAACGCCCCATTGACATGACCTACGGAACGCAAGTAAAAGTTACCATTTCACGTTATTATACTCCTTCGGGAAGATGTATTCAAGCATTAGATTATTGGCATAAGGACAAAGAAGGAAAAGCGGTAAGAACCGATGCGTCAAAATACAATGCGTTTAAAACCAAAAAAGGAAGAACGGTTTATGACGGTGGAGGGATTCAACCCGACATTGAACTTGCCGATTCAAAGTTAAGTAACCTTGCCGAAGCATTGCAAAAAAACGATGGAATTTTTGATTATGCTACCTACTATTATTATAAAAACCCGAATCTTGGCGATAAAATTCCAACGATTACTGATGCGGATTATAATGATTTTAAAGCATTCTTGAAAAAAGAAAAAATCAGTTTTGATACCGAAACCGAGTTGGCGTTGAAAAACACTCTTGAAAAAGCTAAAAAAGAAAAAATTGACGAAACGATTACCGCTCAATATCAGCAATTAATGGCTACTATTCAAAAAAGTGAAGAAGCTCTTTTGGATAAAAATCAAAAGGAAATTAAAAAATTGTTGTTAGATGAAATCATAAAACGGTATCAATATAAAGAAGGATTGTATCAATATTACATTAAGAATAATCCCGAAATCTCTAGAGCATCAGCGCTATTGTCTAACCCGTCAGAGTACAAAAAAATACTGCAATAATGTTTCGATTTTTTAAATGGTTACCGCTTCTAATCTTTGGTTTTATTCATGCGCAAGAGGAAGCTGTAAAATCAGTTTACTTTGAATTTGATAAATTCTCATTAGACGACAAGCAATCCAAAGAAGTAATAGATTTTATCAAAAATACCGATTCTACCCGTATTGAATCTATTCAAATCTTTGGCTACACTGATGATGTAGGAAAAGACGCTTATAACTTCAAACTGTCGACTAATCGCGCCAATACCATTCAAACCAAGCTTATGCAAAGTGGTATAAAAAGTAAAATAATTGTCACGATTGAAGGAAAAGGACGCGTGTTAATTGACGATGATATTGTAGAAAATCTACCAGAGAAACGTTCTAAAAACCGTCGTGTAGATGTAGTATTGAATTTAAAGGAACTTCCTAAATTAGTGCTACCTGGTTTTTATAACATGCTGCAAAAAAATCATGTTGTTGGCGATCATATTTATTTAGAAAATATTTTGTTCGAAAAAGGAAGCAGTCGACTCACTACAAAATCAAAAACCGAATTGGATAAAGTCGCACTTTTATGTTTGCGATATAAAAATATTGAGTTTGAAATTCAAGGGCATGTATGTTGTACACCACCCAATCAAAGAGAAGCTATTGATAAAGATACCAAAAAGAGACAATTGTCATTAAATCGGGCGCAATCGGTATATAAATATTTGGTTTTTAGACGCGTTTCAAAAACCAGAATGACCTTTAAAGGATATGGAAACACGGTTCCTCTTGGTAAGGATCCCGAATATGACCGTCGAGTGGAACTAGTGATTACAAAAATTTAAGTACCGCGTTTCATTTCTATGTGGGGGATGTCATCTTCTAAATAGGTGTCACTTGTTTGTATAAATCCGTTACTTTCGTAAAATTTCTTTAAATATAATTGTGCCGAAATAGTGATCTGTTTCGTATTAAAATTATGTTCAATTGCAGCAATTGCCTGCTGCATCATGTCGTGTCCCCATTTATTATCACGGAATTTTGGATGAATGACAACGCGTCCTATAGAGGCGTTTTCAAAATAATCGCCTGCCTTAAACATTCTCGAATAAGCAACAATTTCATCGGCAACTTTGCCTAATAAATGCAACGCTTTTTCATCTTTACCATCAACATCTTGATAAACGCAGTTTTGCTCTACTACAAAGACGTGTGAGCGAAGTTTCAGTACTGAATATAGTTCTTGAAGAGAAAGTTCGTTAAATCGCTTTATTTGCCACACCACGCTTTTTTCCATACGGTTTCTTTTTTAAGAATTGAACTGATTTTATGATGGCTTCCAATTCAAACATTAATTCTCTTTTTTGTTTTGAAGGGGCGTAACAAAACCCTTCTATGACCAGAATTCTATTGTTTGGTTTGTCTAAAATAGTATAATTAATAAATGGTCCCGCCATGAAATCGTTTAGCAATTCCCAATTTCCCTTGGTTTCAAGCGTTTCTCTATTATAAATTTTTATTTGAGATAGATAAGGCGAAAAAGCAGGTTCGGTAATCATTCTCGTTCTTGGAATAGCTCCATGGATGTAGATTCGTCCGATGGAGTCTCTAATATGAGCAACACGCTTTACCACATCGTTAGTGCCTTTTAAGCTGGTTATTGGGATTTGATATACTAATAAACTTAAATTTCCACTTGTGATGTCTTTTTTAAGCCAAACAAATTTTTTGCCATGCATTACTCTTTTATATTTTACGGGAATATTTAATGTAATGTTGAATCTATTGATTATGTCTTCACTGTCAAAAAGAGTATCGTGTTTGATTTTTTCTTGAAGGAATGTTATTTCAGACTCTTTGATTTTCCCTATTATCTTTAAATTATTTTTTTGAATAGTGTCTAGAATCTCTTGAACCGTTTGTCCAGAAATATGCACCACGATTTGCGGAGTAGCATATTCATTTTTTTCGATCCTAAATTGGCTTTTAGCTTCTTTTTTTACAACGATGATGTTTCGGCTATTAGACATGAAGCCTTCTAGTAGTTTAACGGGAAATTGATTAAGGGAAAAGATAGGTTCTTCTTGAGGTAAACCCAAAACTGGAGAAGCAAATTTATTTCGAATACTATCTCCCACCTCACCATTCCATAGTTGATCATCAATTATGACCGAAACTTCATTG
Source organism: uncultured Flavobacterium sp. (assembly GCA_964610785.1). Lineage (GTDB taxonomy): Bacteria > Bacteroidota > Bacteroidia > Flavobacteriales > Flavobacteriaceae > Flavobacterium. The sequence continues at coordinate 15,295 of CAZSZH010000031.1, forward strand.
GTTTTTCCAGAAGTGAGTATTGGTTTTTGTTCTTTTGATTTACAAGAAACAAATGCAACGAGTACAATAAATAAAAAAAGGGCTTTATTCATGATATGAAATAAAGCCCAAATTTAGATAAGATTTTTTTATTATCCGTTTATTTTTAGTTTCATTCCTGGTTTTATGCTTTCTCCCTTGATATTGTTCCATTTTTTGATATCGGCAATGGATACTCCAGGGAATTTTTGTGATATTTTTAATAGTGTATCCCCTTTTCTTACTTGGTATAAATTTTCTTTAGCTTTTTTGTCGCTTGAAGTATATTCGTTTTTTCTAGTTTGATTATCAGAAGCAACATCTTCTTTACCAACAATTAGTTTGTCGCCAAGTTTAATGTTGGTGTCTGAAAGCGTATTCCATTCTAAAAGATTATTTACCGAAACATTATATTTTCTTGCTATCGTTCCCAAATATTCTCCTTTTACAACAACATGTTCAATGTTTTTGGTTTTTGATTTAGTGTCATCTGTTTTTTCTTCAGCTCCATTAACTGTTGAAACAATCAATTGAGTTCCAATTTTTACATTGTTATCGATTAAATTATTCCATTCTTTTATGTTTTCAACCGTAACATTATTCTTTTTTGCAATAGTAAAAAGATTATCCCCTTTGGAAACCACATAATAATTTTCTGTTTTCGAAACCAAGTCAGTTTTCTCTTCTTTTTTGGTTTTCTCAAACTTTGAATTTTTATGTTCTGTTGAAGCAATGTCTTCGTTTTTACTTCCTAAAGGTTGTTTTACTTCTTTTTTAACTACCGTTGTTACTTTTTCATTTTGAATAATTTTTAATGAAGCTCCCAAAGCAATATTATTTGATTTAAGCTTATTCCATTTTTTTATTTCGGCTACCGTAACGTTATATTTCGAAGCAATTTCACCTAAATTATCTCCTTTTGTCACTTTATGCTTTTTGGCAACTTCTTTATAAGTGACTACTTTTTCAGTTTTCGATTCTTTTGCTACTAAAGCAATGCTTTTTTCTTTAGCAGTATCGACAACACTTGGTTTAACAATTTCATTTTTATCATTTATTACAATATTTTCAGACGATAGAATTTTGAGTTTAATACCCTTTGAAATCATGTTGCTTTTAAGATGATTCCATTTCTTAATGTCTTCTACTGAAACAGCATATTGATCTGCAATATTTTTCAAATTATCGCCTTGTCGAACCTTGTGTATTTTAGATTTGGCACCAATTCCTCGATCTGCAATGGCACGAGTAGAATCGCTATGCTTTGACGGAAGATTTATTTGATTTGGTCGTTCACGTTTATTTTCTTCATGGTCAATATAAGCATAAATCTTATTTTCATTAGAAGTAAAAACGGCAATTTTGTCTTTTGGTAATCTTAAAAAATTTGATTGTCCGCCGATATGAGGAATCTCATTTCTTCTGTAGGAAGGATTAAAAAACTGAATTTCAGCAACGGGAACATTTAGTAAACTTGAGATTTGTTTAAACGTCATGTTCTTTTTAATCAGAACAGTATCCGTTGCAAATAAATTGGCAATTGCCTTATTGGGAACGATTCCGTGTTCTTTATGATATTCAAAAATATACATTGTCGCTAAAAATGCTGGTAAATAACCTTGCGTTTCTTTAGGCAAATTTTTTCTAATGTTCCAATAATTTTGTTGTCCTCCCGAACGGCGAATTGCCTTTGCTACGTTTCCTGGACCAGAGTTATAGGCAGCAAGGACTAAATCCCAATCACCAAAAATTTTATACATGTTGTTCAAGTATTGAGAGGCTACTTGACTTGATTTTAAAGGATCACTTCTCTCATCAACATAGGAATCAATATTTAAACCATATTGTTTCCCTGTATGAAACATAAATTGCCATAATCCAGTTGCTCCAACGCGCGAAACCGCTCTCGGATTCAAAGCAGATTCAATAACGGCAAGATATTTAATTTCTAGAGGTACATTGTTTTTAGAAAGCTCTTCTTCAAAAAGTGGGAAATAGTATTGAGAAATTCCTAGTAATTTTTCAAAGCCCTTTTTTCTATTTTTTAAAAATGACTTGATAACGTTTTCCAAACCAATATTATACTCGATATGAAATGGCGATTTTTCATCCATTTTCTTTAATCGCTCTTTCAATAATTCTGTAGAAAGTTCATAATCTACTTTTTGGTCAATATCAACATTTTTGATATCTAAAAGCATTTCATTAAAACCCTCTAATGAAGCAATATTTTGCATCCATAAACTGTCAATTCTAGAAGCTACTTTATCATTAACAAAGGTCGATTTGATAGAATCTAAATAAGAAATTTTGGGTAATTGCTTTATAATGGAATCATTATTTTTAACTATTTCTTGCCCATAAAACGAGGCAGAAATAGTGAGAAGAAACATTGTGATTTTATTTTTTATAGTCATTTTTGTTTTTCAATAATTAGTGGCAATAATTTTGCGATTTGCAAACTTACTGACATATAACGTATTAAATGTTTAAATATTGTTAAAATCGATGGTTTAGTCTAAAATCGCTTGAATTCCAGGCAAAATTCTCCCTTCCAACATTTCTAACATAGCACCACCTCCAGTAGAAACATAGCTCATTTTATCTTCCAAACCGAATTGTTTTACAGCAGAAACCGAATCTCCTCCTCCAACAAGCGAAAAAGCTCCGTTAGCGGTAGATTCTGCAATAAATTCTCCCAGCGCAATGGTTCCGTGAGCAAATTTTTCCATCTCAAAAACACCTAAAGGCCCGTTCCAAAGAATGGTTTTAGAATCCATTATTATTTTTTTAAAATTCTCTAAAGATTTTGAACCAGCATCCAATCCTTGCCATCCGGTTGGAATTTCACGAACGTCAACAACTTGAGTTTCGGCATCATTTGAAAAAGCATTTGCTGCCACTACATCTACTGGGATGTGAATTTGAACTCCTTTTTCTTTGGCTTTTTTCAAGATTTCTAATGCCAATTCTTGTTTATCATCTTCACAGATAGAGTCTCCTATAGAGCCTCCAAGAGCTTTAACAAAAGTAAAAGTCATTCCTCCTCCAATAATCATGTGATCTACTTTGTCTAAAATATTCTCTATCACTGTAATTTTAGAGGAAACTTTTGACCCGCCTAGAACTGCAGTTACGGGTTTTACAGAATTATTTAAAACTCGATTTAGACTCTCAATTTCTTTGGCTAACAGCAATCCAAAACACTTATGATCTGGAAAAAATTGTGCAATAATTGTAGTTGAGGCATGCGCTCTATGAGCTGTTCCAAATGCATCATTCACATAAATATCACCAAGTGAAGCTAATTCTTTTGCGAAAGCAATATCTCCCGCTTCTTCTTCAGCGTAAAAACGTAAGTTTTCTAATAATAAAACCTCTCCTGGTTGTAAATTAGCAGCAGCAGATTTTGCTATTTCTCCCCTACAATCAGAAGCGAAATGAACTGGAACTCCCAGAACTTCGGAAGTAGTTTTGACGATATGTTGTAATGAATATTTTTCTTCTTTTCCTTTAGGTCTACCAAGGTGTGACATTAATATAACACTCCCTCCGTCGGCAAGAATTTTATCAATTGTAGGCTTGGCTCCTTCAATTCGGTTTACATCAGTAACCTTAAAATTTTCATCTAGAGGAACATTAAAATCTACTCGTATTAATGCTTTTTTATTATTGAAATTAAAGTCATTTACAGTTTTCATTGCTTTTGCAGTATTTATTGATATTGGTTTGCAAATATAGTTTTTTTAATTTTTAGTAAATATGAACCGAACCAGCCTTAAGAAAAAAGGGCAACTTAATTATTTATGGTAGCATTTTAATTGTTTACTGAAAGAATCCACAATTTACTTTTGTATTTATTATCAAAATTAGAAAGGATAAGATTCTTAGCATCTTCTTCATTATCGACTTTTGTCAAATAGATATATCGGTAATTATTTGACGTATTTAGCATTTCTTTGGGAGCAAATCCTTTGGATTCCAACTGTCGAATGAATTTGCTTGAGTTTTCATCAATTGAAAAAACATTGGCAATGATATAATATCCTTTTTCTTTATTTGGGATTGTTGCCACATGAATATCATTCACTGTAAGTGTTCTAGTTGGAAAAGTTTCTGTTTTTGCAAGACTACTTTTTGTAACTTGCTCTTTTTTAGCTTCTGTTGTTTTGAGCGACGGCGGATTGCTTTCAACCACTTTCATTTGTTTTTTTTCGATTTCTGGAATGATTTCTTTTTGCTTTTCTTCTTTTGCAATTGCAACCTCATTTGGAATAGTTTTAGAAATAATCGGACTATAATCATTGTTGACCAATAAAATCTGAAGAGGCTCTTTGTAGGAATTATTGAATTTAGAAGTATATAATTCTATGGCTTCTTGTTGACTTGATGCTTTTTCTAAATAAACATAGTTATAATTATTCAATGGATTTGTAAAATAATTTGCTGTAATTCCTTTTGATTTTAAGTAAAAAACAAACTCTTGTGTTTTTTGTTCGGTTTTAGCAATCCTTGCCAGTAAATAGTATCCAGAAGCGATAGTTGAACTGTTGATTTTTTGAATTTCTATACTAGTGTTTTTTTCAATAACGCTGTTTTTATTAATTCGATTAATTGTTGAAGCCGATTTATTATCATCATCCAACAAATCATTGTTCGCTGGGACAATTTTAACGATTTGGTTTTTGTTACTGATTTCGTCTGTTGTAGTTGATACAGTCTTTACTTCTTCATTGTTTTGAGCTTCAATTGAAAGAGCTGCAAAAAATAAAAAATAATTATCGCCAGATGTTTTTAATCGTACTATTGCTTTTTGATTTGAATTAGAAGATAAAGTAATGTATTGATTTGGAATAGTATATATAAAACTATCATATCCTAACGTATTTTTACTATCTGGAAATCTATTCATAAAATATTCATCATCAATCGAAATGCAGCTATTAAAAAAATTGTTTTCTTTTCGTATAGAATTACTCAATGCCTTAAATGACTTTTCATCATGATACTCAAAAAACAGCTGATCACCAATAATATTGTTGTCTCCTTCTAGTGCTGCAGCTGCTATTTTAACTTTTTTTGGTCCGTTACTTGTTAATTTATTATCCTCGAAAACAATATCTTGATTCGGTTTCTGAAGATTCACAGTAGCAAAACCATCTTTACTAATTATATGTTTTTCGTTCATGTTTTGATCCTCATAAACGACAAAAATAGTCCATCCAGCAGCAACACCTCCGTCCAACTTTCCTTGTGTTGCCTTAATGTCTGCAACGGTATATACTCCAGTTGGAATAGGTAACTTCTTCACATAATCTGTTATATCCGCATAAACGGCATAAGGAGCTAACGCTTTTATGTCGTTATCATTAATACCATCAAAAATAATTTCTCCAATGATATCAATATACTCCTCTTGATTGGGAAACTTGATTTTTATGGTGTTAATAGACTCTCTAGCCGGGTCGTCGGCAATAAATTTATTTTCGCTTTTTTCAATTCCTGAGTTGTATTTATAATTTGCAGACCAATAAAGTCCAGCATATAGAATTTTTTTGTTTTTAGGATTTTCGTAAAACAACTCGGCGCTACTTGAAGAAAAAGTACTTTCATCTGCATCAATATCAATGTATTGCATTTGAAAAGCATCATTCGAATTAGAAAGGTTGGTGCGATTATAGTAGGGATTATTGGCGGCATTGTTGTAATCAACTCTATTCATAATATTGTTAGCAATACTAATCATATCGCCCTTTACAGTTCCTTCGTATCTCGTCTTGAATGGAACTGAAAATTGAGCAAAAGAAACTGAAAAACCAATCAAAAAAATAACCGCTAAAAAGAATTTTTTTATCATTTTCCGCTTTACTATAAAATGGAGTTTTGATTTATAAAGTTCAAAGATAGCACAAACAATCCGATTAAAACCCAATTTAACCGACAAAACAAGCTTTTGTGTGTGTTAATATATCTTTTGTCTCACTTTTTTGTAACTATTTTCTTCTGATTACAAAAAAAATGAAAATCAAATATTAAATACTTTCTATTATCTTTGCTTATGCTTTTTTCAGAAATATTAGGTCACGAACACATCAAAAGCCACTTGATTAAGAGTGCGAGCCAAGGAAGAATTCCTCATGCGCAACTATTTATTGGCCCAGAAGGAACCGGTACATTGGCTATGGCTATTGCTTATGCCCAATTTATTGTTTGTCAAAACAAGGGAATTGATAATTTTGGTGAAAATGAAGCGTGTAATGTTAAATTCAATCATTTACAGCATCCCGATTTACATTTTGTATATCCAACTGTTACTACAGAAGAGGTTAAATCAAAACCTAAAAGTATTGATTTCTTGCAAGATTGGCGGCACTTTATTAGTAAAAATCCTTATGGAGAATTGTCTGATTGGTATAAAGTGCTGGGCGTAAATAACAAACAGGGAGAAATTCGTGTTGATGATGCACAAGAAATTCTGAAAGCATTAGCCCTAAAATCTTTGGAAGGAAGCTATAAAATTATGATTATCTGGATGGCTGATAAAATGAATATTGCGGCATCCAACAAACTTTTAAAACTACTTGAAGAACCAACAGATAAAACGGTTTTCATTTTGATTTCTGAAAATGAAGAAGATATTCTTCAAACCATTAGATCTCGCTGTCAAGTATTGCATTTTAATGGTTTGCCCGAAAGTGTTATTACAGAAGCATTGGTTTCAAGAGAACATATTGATGAGAAATTAGCCTTTAAAATTGCACATCAAGCCCAAGGAAATTATAATAAAGCATTACATATTTTAAAAGAGGATAATGACGAATTACCTTTTGAAAAATGGTTTGTAGATTGGGTTCGAACCGCTTTTAGAGCCAAAGGAAATGCAGCTGCTATTCATGATTTAATTGCGTGGAGTGAACAAATTGCCGGATTAGGACGTGAAGCACAAAAGAAATTTTTGAATTATTGTATTGATATGTTTCGACAAGCGTTGTTGATTAATTATCAAGCCGAAAAGTTGGTGTATATGGAGCCTACAGTTGAAAATTTTAAATTAGAAAAATTTGCTCCATTTGTAACAGGAAATAATATTGTTGAAATTTTTAAAGAACTTTCAGACGCTTCCTATCACATTGAGCGCAATGGAAATGCTAAAATTATCCTGACGGATTTATCTATAAAATTAACCCGTTTAATTCATAAAAATTAAAAAAAATAGCATCATGAATAATACTGCCTCTGTTTTGGTCTTACTTTTTCTTGCTGTTACATTTATTATGTCGACACATGAAAAACTTTTTCATTGGAACGAAACCATGGCTTGGATGAAACCCCATTTTGAAAAGACAATTCTTAAAAATTATGTTTCTTTTGCCACTGGAATATTAGTTTTTTTAGAGATTATAAGTAGCATTTTATGTATTGTGGGTATAGTGGAACTTTATTTCTATGAGGTAAGATTGTTCGGGTTTTATGGAGCCGTTTATTCTTGTATTACGTTGCTTTTAATGCTTTTTGGACAACGATTAGCTAAAGATTTTGATGGAGCTAGAACTATTGCAATTTATTTTGTGATTGCGGTTTTAGGTGTTTTTTGGATGAGTTAGAAAACTTTAACCATTCAAACTCGCCTTAAACATTCGTAATTCATCCCAAGAAAAAGCATCGCCCAATTGTTCTTTTAGTGGCGCTAACGATTCTTCTTTGTATCCATAAAATGCTTTGGTCAAAATTTCAATTTTATCTTGTGGCATAATATCGTTTATACTAACTGCTTTATCCTGAATTAGTTTTGTGAAATGACCCAGAATAGTGCCAACCGTTAACTTTCTCATATTAGCAATTTCTTCAATAGAATTTTTTTCAATCCAAAGTTCATACGTGATTTGAGTAGTCGATTTTTTAGGTGCTTTTTCCGACTTACTTTTCTTTGGTTCGTAATAACTTAAATTTTCTTTATCTTCAATTAAGTTTCTATTATTACGCTTGAAATCTTCAATAACTCGTTCTATTTTATTGATTTTGTAATTCTTAATTTCAGGGGAATTTAAACTTTCTTTACTAATGGTTTTTCGCGCCATAATTGTTTCCATCAACAATCTTGCTTTCATCAACTGCATCACCGATTTGGTTTGCAAATCCTCTAGAACTAGTAATTCATCATAGAATTGTTTTACCAATTTGATTCTTTTTATTTCTTCAATTTTGTACAAAATCTCATATTCTAAATGGTCTAATTTATCGAAAAAATAATTGTAAGCTGATAGAATTCTATCGTTAATAAATTGATAATCGATAATTTCTGTCGAAAACAATTTATTCAATTGCGAAATAAATTTCCCGGCGGGATCTAATAATGACTCGCAGAGTTCCAATTGTTGGGTTGCCCAATTACTATGTTTCGATTTTATAGATTTATCACTCTCTAAATAACTGAATTTGTGATTACGCCATTCTTGAGCTAATTCAATCCAATTAAAACTATTTATTAAATAGTTATGAATGAAATTTTTGGTTTCGTTTTTGAGTTCGTTTTCCAACTTTTCGGTTGAAGCTTTATTGGAAGCATAATCCATTACATCATCATCATTAGAAATACCATTCATCTGAAGCGGAGAAAGCAAAATTAAGCCGTTTAACGAACGTAAACGCGACAATGCCACGTAGGCTTGTCCTGGAACGAAAACTTGCGATACGTCTAGCGCTGCTTTATCAAAAGTTAATCCTTGACTTTTATGAACCGTAATGGCCCAAGCCAATTTTATTGGATAATGCACAAAAGTTCCGAGAACTTCTTCTTCAATTTCTTTAGTATTTTCATTTACATAATAGCGAATGTTTTGCCATTCGTATTTTTCAACTTCAATCGTTTTATTTTCTTCGGGAAAGTGAACCCAAATTTCTTCTTTAGAAATCGATTTTACGATTCCCATTTTCCCATTAAAATAGTTTTTTTCAAAACACAAGTCGTTTTTTATAAACATAATTTGAGCTCCAACTTTCAACTCCAAAGTTTCTTCTAAAGGATAAATTTTGTCCGGAAAATCTCCTGTAATAATAGCTTTATAACTAATGGCTTTTCCTTCTAAATTGTTGATTGATTGTGTATTGATTGTATCAGCCTTAGTATTATGCGTCGTTAATGTAATATAACCTTTATTAGCTTTCAAATCGAAGTTAGGTTGTACATATTTATTCAGAAACACAATGTTTTCATTAGTTATCTTGTTGTTTCTTAAATTGTTAAGTAATTCGATGAACGTATCATCAGATTGTCTAAATATCTTTGATAATTCAATATACAACGGCGGATTTTGTTGAATTACATGCGAATGAAAAAAGAATTTTCCTTTATAATATTGACGTAAAGTACGCCATTCTTCCTCTCGAATTACAGGAGGAAGTTGCAGTAAATCGCCAATAAAAAGCACTTGAACACCTCCAAAAGCTATTCTTTTTTTTCGTACACTTTGTAGCATAAAATCAATGGCATCCATCAAATCGGAGCGCAACATACTGACTTCATCAATAATTAGCAATTCCATGTTTTGAATTACTTTACGCTTTATCGAGCTCATTTTAAAATGACGTCGAAGCGTGTCTTTAGTTTCAAATTTTAGCGATTCTGAAAATTGTTGTGCTACATTATTTGCCGGAATGAATCCGCCAAAAGGAAGCTGAAATAAGGAATGAATAGTAACACCGCCAGCATTTAGCGCGGCAATTCCAGTTGGGGCAACAACAACACAATTTTTGTGAGTTGTTTTAATTATTTCTTTAAGAAGTGTGGTCTTTCCGGTACCGGCTTTTCCGGTTAAAAAAACCGATTTATTGGTTTGATTGATAAATTGTAATACATAGTTTGCTTCGGCTGATAGTGTTTCCATGGGCGTATAATTTAAAAAGCAAAGATAAAAGTTTGTAAATCAATTTAAAACAAAACACAAAAAAAAATCCAAATTCCGAAAGTATAAACTAATGGAATCTGGAATTTGATAATCTTAAAAGATTAAAAAAGATTATTTTTTCTTTTCTTCTTTTTTGGTTGCTGATTTTTCTTCTTTTTTGTCACTCGATTTATATTTATCATTTACCAATTTGATGATTTCTTTGGTAATATCATAAGAATCTTTGGCATAAAGAACCGTGGCTGCTTCACCTGTTCCATAAATATAATCATAGCCTTTATCTTTGCCATATTGTTTAAAAATCTTTCTATATTTAGAGACAACCGAATCCATTTCTACGCCATGTTTTCCTTGAATGTCTTGGGCAATGGATTGCTGCGCATATTGCAATTGCTGCTCTCTTTGCTGTAATTCGCCATATTTTTGCTGCGCCCAGGCTTGACCATTTTTTTGAGCATTCGCCTGAAACCCTTTTTTCTCTGCGTCTAACTTTTCGACTTCGGTTTTCAACTTGCCTCCTTTTTCGTCAGCAATAGCTTCATATTTTGCCTTAATATCTTTCGCTTCTGTTGATTCTTCAAGTAATTTATTAGTATCAATATAAGCTGTTTTAAAACTTTTAGCTTCTGTGGTTTTGTTGCAAGAAACCAATGCAACTGCCATTGCAACACATACTATGATTTTTTTCATTTTTAAGTTGTTAATTTTTCTATTCGCCAAAAGTATAAAAATTATGAGTATTGAATGTTAGTTTTGCTTATTTCTTACAATTAATGGTCATTACATGAACAATAGTAAGTTGACATAAATAAAATTGCTCTCTTTGGATTGAAATTATGCTCAAGCAATAGTGTTTTTAATTTGTTTTTTATACTTTTCCCATTCTTGTTGGGTTAATGTTTGTTTTTTTTCAACCTTTTTCCCTTTTAAATAATCTAGAATGTATTTAGCTCGTTCTTCACATTCAGGATGCGTAGAAATCCACGACAATGCTTGAGGAGTTTTTTGTTCTTGAGCCATAACATACATAAAATCTGCCATTGGTTCGGGATTAATATTAGCTTTTAATAAGTATTTTACGCTTTGCATATCGGCATCTTTTTCTAGGGTTCTGTCATAAGCTGTTGACGATAAGGTTTTGAATATCTCTTTAAGAATAGCACCTCCTTTATCTCCTGTGGTTGCTGTGAGCAATACGGTTAAACCTACTTCTTTAGATAGTTTTTTCATTACATGATTATTTTCAATGTGGGCAATTTCATGTCCCAAAACTCCTTGTAAGGCTTCTTGTTTTTGACAATCGATTATCAGTCCAGTATAAACTACCAAATGATTATTAGGTAGAGCAAAAGCATTAATTTCATCCTTTTCTACGATGTGAATCTTCAAGGAATCGCGGTCAATATGATTGGCCTTGCAAATAGGATCAATTAATTTATCCAATGTTTTTACAATTGAATCATTAGTAATTACTTTTTCTGAGTCCTGAATTTGATTCCAAATCATATCTCCAATCTTGTGTTCAGTAGAAGCAGTGTGTTTTTTTATTTCAAAAAAACTAACGAAATCTAATCGAGACAATCCGAACCAAATCCCAAAAAAGGCAATAGCAATTATTAATCCTTGAAAAAGTGTTTTATTTACCATTTGGTCGGCATATTAAGTTAGTTAAATTTCCAAAAAACCATTGTTCTATATGTTTCCCTTTTCGTGTTTGCACAGCGCTATATATGGTGGTTATGAATTCTAAAAGATTAAAAAAAATGGCAGTAGTCATGTAAGCAAAATAACGATTGCTCGCATGCTCATCACCAAAAACAATTGAAATGGTCCACCAAAACCCACAACTATTCATGCAAAGTAATGTCGCTTGAGAGAGTAGTGCCTGTGTGCAATGCCATCTTACATAATAGGTGCCATTTCTATTGGCGATATAGAATAAAAAAGTTGCAATTAAATTGATAATTGGCAAAGGCAATCCTGCAACAAGTGCCACAAGAGACATTAAATAACTGTTTGAAGCTTTTTCAGCTTCATGTTCCGAAGGTTTGTAAGCAAAAGCTAATTCTTGTATCATAATCCTTTTTTAATATTCCAAATCCAATTGAGAATCACCAAAACAATCAATAAAAAAGCAATCCATTTTCTATTTATGATATGTTCTGTCTTTTTGTAATTGATGAAAAATGTTTCTTTTTTGGCAACTAAATCATACAGTATCCAAATCGGAATAACAATCATAATTCCAGCTACAAGTATTCCGAAAGGATTCATTAGCAGTGACGATTGAATTTTCCCCTCTAAAAGAAAATGAATGGCTCTAGTTGTACCGCAAGAAGGACAGGGATAGCCTGTTAAATTCTTGAAAATGCACAACTTAAAATGAGTACTTTCGGAAAAATGTTGACTGTAAAAAAGATAAATTAATCCTAATAAACAAGCTAATAATGCAATATAATATAACTTGTTTTTAGACATTAATTAGTACAGCGAGTTTTGAAATAATTGCATGTTTTTTTCGCGAGTAGCTCCTTGAATCAAAAACCAATCTACAATTGCCCAAATTCCTAATCCACCACAGGTT
>CAZSZH010000032.1:0-27731 GCA_964610785.1 uncultured Flavobacterium sp.
ATTCTGAGTTCTTTTTATATTATGATTTCGGCCAATTATGCCAAAAATTTTATTTGGACAGATTTTATATATTTCAGCGAATGTAGAATTTATGTGTCTAGTTTTTGGTTTATTAGTTTGAGCTTTTTTGCGGCACATTACTTAAATCTTAAAAAATTTCAGCCAAAAGTAAATAGAATTATTTTTAGTATGAATTTGATAAATTTAGGCATTATAATAAGCTCCTTTATTTGCTTACTTTTCGACAAAATTAGTTTTATGAAGCTGTTTTTTTCGTTTGGATATTTGAATTTTTTAGCAACGATAATATTGATTATTTGGTCAACTTTGCAACGAAATGATATTGAAAAAAAGAAAGCAATCTATATCTTAATGGCTGTAATTCCTCAATTTGGCTGGATGTCGGGTATCATTTTACGTTCGTTTCAGTTGATTCCAAAAAGTTTACCAGAGAATGCATTTATTGTCATAAATCTATATGAAGTGTTTTTGTTTGGATTTATACTTACGAAAAATTATTTAGAAACCTTTGAACGCAACAAAAAACTTATTAAAGAAGTCAGTAAAGAAAAAGAACGTTCTTTACAGGCGATTACCCAAGCACAAATTAGAGAGCGTAGAAATGTTTCAAACATTATCCATGATAATTTTGGTAGTAAATTGGCACATATTACCCATCTTTTACAGCTAAAGAAAACGGAACTTGCAAATGAAAATATTGAAAAATTATCAAAAGACATCCGTGATTTATCTCATCGAATCTTGCCCAAATCATTGGATGACGGGGCTTTATTAGAGAGTTTACAAAGTCAAATAACCATTTTAAATTCTAGTTTACATAATGCCAATATAGGATTGTATCACTATGATTTTCCTGAAAAAATCACTAAAGATTGGATTTATGATTTATATCTAATTTCGTTAGAATTAATAACCAACTCCTTAAAACATGGAAAAGCATCAACTATTATTATTGAATTGTACGGATATAAAAATAAATATATCTTTCAATATATAGATAATGGAGTAGGCTTTGATGTTATTGCTACTGCAAAAGGCTTTGGTCTTGAAAATATTGAAAAACGAGTGCTATATTATAAAGGTGTTTTCAATATTGAAAGTAGTTTAAATAAAGGTACCCTAGTTCAAATTACGATGCCCAAAAAGAAAAGGAGCTAACCTTTCGGGTTATAAATATAGTTACCGTAAATTCGCAAATTGTTTTTATTAAACTTTTATAGATTCAATTTAATTTGCGAATTTGTCGTTTAATTTTTTAAATTTTGCTAACTTTTTGGGGCATGTTCAAAAAAACATAAGGACTTCAGCTTTATAATGGTTTATTTTTTAATAAATTGTAATTTTTGTAACATGGCTTTAAACTTTTTACCTGGTCTTAAAATCATGGAAGCTTTTGTTGCATTTTTTGCAGAAACAGCTTCAGGAGTAGTACTTGCTGTTCCTTTTACACTGATTTGAAAAGCACCTAATTGCCCTAATCTTATAATTTTTCCCACATTCAATTCTTTTTGAAACCGTGACAACTGAACTAATAATAGCGGTATAACAATCAGCTTTAGTTAATGAAGAACTGTAAGCAATTTGTTCGGAAAGTTCTTCTAAATCTATTTCTCCAGTTTTAACCGCTTTCGGATAATAAAGTATTGGTGCACTTAGACTTAATGGATTTTTTTTACTAATAGGAGTAATTATAATTGCCATAATTTTTTAATATATGGATAAAAATGTTGTTATAAATACAAATATATAATTTGTACTGATGAAGCAATTAAATTACCGCGGTGATTTAATGTATTTACCTTGGTAACTACAATGTTTTACCGAGGTAAAGCAATGATTTTCAAATCATGTTTACCTAACTTTAAAATAATCAACGATAATTTTATGAACAGAATGTGATAATAACTTATTTCATTTTAAAAATACCCATTAATGGGTATTTCATTAGATTAAAAATAGAATCATATTTACAAAATAAAAATTTATAAAACATCATAATCAAAGATTTTATAAAGATGCATAATTAGAAATCCTTTAAAATAATAAAATTAATTAATTTCTATATAAGGCTTAAGATATAAATTAAGAAAAACTCAAATCAAGATTGCTTCATAAAATTGATTGTACATGAATAGTTTAATACAACTTTTAAATCAAACTTGGGAAGAGTCCCAACTAAAGACAACTAAAAACACGAGTTTACCAAAAGCAGCTTTTAAAGAAATTATCAATTCAATTATTAGTACAGGTAACTTCTATTTCTACATAGTTGACTTTTTTGATATGAGCATATCGAATGTTAGTCCTTATATTGAAGATATTCATGGATTAGATCCAGAAAAAGTAACTTTTCAAGATATTTTAGCCACAATTCATCCAGAAGATATAGCTTTTGTTGCTAATTGTGAAAAAGCGGTTATAGATCTTTTTTATAACAAATTAGGACCAGAATTACTTACTTCATATAAGGTAAGCTATTGTTTTAGAAGTAAAATGAAAAATGGGCACAATAAATTATTGAATCATCAGGCACTAATGCTTACACTAGATGAAGAGGGAAAATTTGGAAAATCATTAAATATACACACCTGTGTAGATCATATCAGTTCGCAAAATACATATAAATACTCTCTAATAAGCATTAACGGAATGGCATCATATATGAATCAAAAAGTTGATAATGAAAAAGAGGAATTATTAAAATTTTCGAAAAGAGAAATTGAAGTTCTTAAAATGATTGCTGATGGTTTAAATAATAATCAGATAGCGGAACAATTATTCCTTAGTTGTGAAACGATAAAAAAGCATCGAAAAAATTTACTAAAAAAATCCAATTCTATTAATACACCACAACTAATTAAAAAATGTATGGAACTTGGTTTTATTTAAAGTAAAATTTAGATAAATATATCTTTAATCTGTTCAAGTTTAAATCGTAGAAGTTTTGCATCAATTTGCTTTTTTATAGATTTTCCCATACCTCGAAGATTTTTACTCATGTTACTTGTAAGATTTTTATAGGTCTTTATATTTTCTATCTAAAGAATTGAATTAAAAAATACCCATTAATGGGTATTGTGTTCTAAGCAAATATTATACAATTTTACCAAATTATATAGAACAACTACTACTATTATTTAAGAATATAAGTGATGATAAAAACAGGAAAACCAATATCTGAAATAAGGATGAAAAAAATAAGTATAATCTTTTTGACAATAATAAATTTTTGTGCGGCACAACAAACATTTACCAATTATCAAGCTGCAAATCTTGTTGTTGGCCAGAGTAATTTTACAAATGTTGCTAGTTCCTGTTTACAAAATGGTTTAAACGGTCCTTCTTATGTTGCTATTAGTTCCAAAGGTGTTTTAGCAGTTGCGCAGCAATCGGGTGGAGGTGTTAAACTATGGAATACTGTTTATGATGTTAATGGAAAGAATGCCGATGTAATTGTTGGAGAGAATAGTTTTGTTTGTGGATGGAACTCTCCAACACAATCATTGACTTACGATGTTGAAGGAGTAGCTTTTTCTCCTGATGGGAATAAATTAATTATCAGTGATGCAGGTAATAATCGAGTTTTAATTTGGAATACTATCCCTACCTACAATGGACAGCCTGCTGATGTGGTAATTGGTCAAACAGCTTTTACTACAAATGGTGCTGGATTAAGCAATTCTAATTTTAATTATCCTCAAGGAATTTATGTAAGTCCAAGTGGAAAATTGTTTGTTTCTGATCGATTTAATAATCGAGTTTTGATATGGAATACTATACCAATAGTAAATGGTACTGCTGCAAACGTTGTTGTAGGGCAACCTGATTTTGTAACCAATAGTGCTGGAAATAGTGCTTCAAAATTAGGTACTCCTTGGGGAAATTGGGTTTCTAATGATGGTAAACTTTTAATAGCTGAAGAGTCAAATAACAGAGTAATGGTATGGAATACTATTCCAACTACAAATGGTGTTGCAGCCGATGTTGTTATTGGTCAAACTGGATTTAATACTTCTTCGTCAGGAATTTCCTCCTCCTCAATGTATATTCCACTAGGGGTTACAGTGGCTCCTGATGGTAAATTGGCTATTGCAGAGTTTGGAAATAGTAGGGTTTTAATTTATAATAGTATTCCAACAACCAATGGTAAAGCCGCTGATTTTGTATTAGGGCAGCCCGATTTTACTACAGGTACATATTTTTATCCATCAGGTTCACCAACTTCTCAAAATTTTGCAACGGTTTATAATACTTCTTTTGATTTATATGGAAGATTATTTGTTACGGGTAGAAATATGAACAGAACATTGATATTTGGTACATTGCCAACTATACAAGCCGAATTAAGCGTATCGATGGTATCTAATTACGCCTCTTCTTGCACTGGAAGTACTAATCAATTATCGGTAACGGTTACTAATAACAGTTCAACTAATGCTACAGGAGTTGTTGCTTCGGCTAGCTTTCCAGCAAGCTTTAGTTATATTTCTAATACAGTAAGTGTAGGAAGTTATAATGCTAATTCGGGATATTGGAATGTAGGTACGGTTCCTGCTAATAGCTCCGTTACTTTAATCGTTAATGGAACTATTGGTTCTGTAGGTTCCTATACAGCGAGTGCTAATATTTTACAATCAAATCAATTAGACCCCAATTTGATTAATAATGGGGTGAGTATAAATTATACCATTTCTAGTAACACTACTGCGGCTCCAACGGCTAGTACACAAATGTTCTGTAGTGGTTCAACAGTAGCCAATTTAGTAGCAACGGGTTCAAATATTCAATGGTATTCTGCTGCTTCAAACAGTGTTCCATTGTCTAATTCAACAGTATTAGTCCAAGGAACGTATTATGCTACACAAACTATTGGCGGTTGCGAAAGTCCCACAACAGCCGTTTCTGTTTTATTACCTACAAAAACATGGAATGGTACGTCATGGGATGGAAATGGTATCGCTCCTGTATCTTACGAAGCTATTGTTTTTAATGGTAATTATAGTTCTACTAGTAGTATTCAGGGTTGTAGTTGTACCGTAAATAGTGGAACCGTTGTTTTTAATGCAGGGCATACTTTGAGTTTACTTAATGATATCAAAGTATTAGGCGGTAGTGTTACATTAAATGATACATCTAGTTTACTACAAACTAATAATGTAACAAATACAGGAAATATAACTTACAAGCGCACTACTTCAATATTGAAAAATAATTATGATTTTGTCTATTGGGGAAGTCCTGTTTTGAATCAACAATTATCCTCTATTTGGATGTGTAATTATGGTTACACTTTTTATACCTATAATACAAATAGTGTAAGCTGGTCTTCGACTACAGGAAATACTTTAATGACTCCCGGGATTGGCTATATATCCCGGGCCGTTAACGGCGTTGGAGGTTGGTCTCTTAATACCGCTTGGAATTCTAATTTTATTGGAGTACCAAACAATGGTAACTATACTACATCTATTATAAGAAATGGTACTTCTGTTTATAATTTGATTTCAAATCCCTATCCAAGTGCTTTAGATTTAGAATCGTTTTATGAAGATAATAATAGTGTGTTAAACCCTAATTTCTTTTTTTGGACTCACAACACTCAAATTGCCAATAATCAATATATTTCAGGTGATTATGCAGTATATAACGCTGTTTTGGGAGCTGGCGTGGGGACGGGTAGTAGTGCTGTTTCTGGTGGTAATGCACCCGATAGATATGCAGATTCATGCCAAGGATTCTTTGCTGTAGCAAACGGTTCAGGAGGTACAGCCTTATTTAAAAACAGTCAAAGGACATCGGGAAACAATAATGGTTTTTATAAAATTATTACGCCACATCTTGTTTCTAACACTATTGAAAAACATTGTTTATGGTTAAATTTCACAAATGAACAAGGGTTATTTAAACAGCTTTTATTGGACTATGCACAAGGCGCAACAAACCACACCGACGATTTATTTGATACTGAATGTTTTAATGGTAATACTTATATAAATTTTTATTCGTTATCAGACACCAATAGCTGTGTTATACAATCAAGAGCATTACCATTTTCTTCTCACGATACTGTTCCATTAGGATATTCTTCTACCATTTCAGATACATTTAGTATTTATATAGATCATTTAGATGGGCTTTTTGAAAATCAAAGTGTGTATATAGAAGACACCCTTTTAAATCAAATACATGATTTAAAGCAAAGCCCTTATGCTTTTACAACTGATGTAGGAACATTCAATAATCGTTTTATTCTACGATATAATGATAATTCATTGAGCAACTCCAATATAGGAAATAACTTGTCAACAATTACTCTGTATCCTAATCCTACGGTTTCTATGCTAACAATTTTGAAATCAGTCAATATTAGTATCGATAAAATAATCATTTCAGAGCCTACAGGAAAAGTAGTATTGGAGCAAATCGATAAACTAAACCAAATAGATGTTAGAAGTTTAGCTTCGGGAATATATTTACTAGAAGCAGTCTCTGGACAAGAAAAATTTACGAGTAAGTTTATAAAAGAATAGTTAGTTATATCATTTGAATTTAGTTTGTCAAATTCGCTGGGTTTATACAAACAGGAAAACCGATGCCTGATACAAGTAGGTAAACAAAGATCAATTATGAAAAAAATCTTTACACTTTTAGTTTTTGCATTAGCCATCAGTGCCAATGCACAATGTTGGCAATCCATCTCCTGCTCTGGTGAGAACCATGTGGGAGCCATCAAAACCGATGGAACACTCTGGCAATGGGGCGGCAATTTTATGGGAACTACTCTACTTTCACCCACCCAAGTAGGATTAGCCAACAACTGGGCGCAAGTTGCCTCAAGTAAGTATTTTGTTTTGGCGCTCAAAACTGACGGAACTCTATGGTCTTGGGGTGACAACCAATATGGTACATTAGGAAACGGCACGACAACCAACGAAATGAATCCAATTCAAGTAGGAATATCAAACAATTGGTCGGCAGTGTATGTTGGTATGGGACATGTGGTGGCTAAAAAAACGGATGGGACCCTTTGGAACTGGGGAGTTACAGCGGCTCACGTAGCTTCAGGGAATTTGGTTATTGATTCTTATCTAACTACACCTACCCAAATAGGCATTGGTTTCAATTGGACAACTACTAAAATCGATACAGGAGGTCTTCATACACTTGCTGTTAAACCTGATGGCACTTTGTGGGCTTGGGGAAATAATCAATTCAATCAATTTGGCAATGGAACAACGCTTTCATCAACTACACCTGTTCAAATCGGTATAGATACGGATTGGAGAATAGCAAGCGGCGGAGAAGGAAGTAGTTTTGCCATTAAAACCAACGGCAAATTATATGCTTGGGGAGTTGGTGATAGCCGATTAGGTTTAGGAAACATTACAAACAATGTTGCATTGCCAACACAAGTAGGGTCAGACACTGATTGGAAATCTGTAGATGGTGGTAACCAACAAACTATGGGTCTAAAAACTTCAGGTGCTTTATATACCTGGGGAGGTAATTCAATGGGGCAATTGGGCGATGGCACTATTACAGACAGAAATGTGCCTACTCATATAGGAACAGCTACCAATTGGGCAACTGTTGTTTCTGGAGAATCTACCAACTATGCTATTAAAACAGATGGTACACTATATGTAGCAGGTTCTGGTGGTGATGGGCAATTGGGTACTGGAGTGATTCAATCATTAAATACCTTCACCGCATTATCTTGTCCAACCACTACTTTACAATGTTGGGGCGGAGGATCTGTGAACAATAGATATGTAGCATTAATTAAAACTGATGGCAGTTTATGGCATTGGGGAAACCTTTATGGTGGAGGAACACAACAAGACAATTCACCAATGCAAATAGGAACAGAAAATAATTGGGATCAGGTTCGTGTAGGTCAAAATTTTGCAGTAGCCATAAAACAAGACGGTACACTATGGGCGTGGGGCGATAATACAAATGGGCATTTTGGAGACGGAACTTCAAACTCACAAAACAATCCAATTCAAGTAGGAACAGCAAACGACTGGGCAGATATTGAAACAGGATTAGAACATGTTGTTGCTAGAAAAACAAACGGAACGCTATGGACTTGGGGAGCAACTGCTGTTCATCAAGCCTCTGGTAATTTAATCGTAGATTCTTTTCTAACTACACCTACACAAGTGGGAACAAACAATGGCTGGGGAACAGCAAAAATTAATGCTGGAGGCTATCATACGTTAATAGTTAAAGCCGATGGTACTTTATGGGGTTGGGGTAATAATTCTGTGGGGCAATTAGGAAACGGAACTACCATTTCAACAACTACACCAATTCAAATAGGCACAGATACAGATTGGAGCAAATCAGGATCAGGTTGGGGACATAGTTTGGCTATTAAAACCAACGGAAAACTATATGCTTGGGGTCTTGCAGACATTCGTTTAGGATTAGGAAATGTTTCAGCTAATGTTTTAGTTCCAACACAAGTAGGTACAGATTCTGATTGGAAATTTGTAAAAGGAGGAAATCGTCAAAGTACCGGTATAAAAACTTCTGGAGCATTATATACATGGGGACATAACGAAATAGGAGAACTAGGTGATGGAACAACAACAGACAGAAACGTTCCAACACATATTGGAACAGCTACCGACTGGACAGCATCTGGTGCGGGCAATGACCAAATTTATGTTTTAAAACCAGATGGCACTTTGTTTGTTGTCGGAGACAATCAGTATGGCTCATTAGGTACTGGCAACACTACAAACTTAACAGTATTAACTCCTTTAAATTGTCCAACATCTTTTTTACAAACAGAAACTTTTGAAGCAAAACCTAGTTGTGTAATCTATCCAAACCCAACTTCTTCTATCTTAAATATTAAAACATTAAATAATACTCCCCTAGACAAAATAACCATTAGCGACCTCACGGGGAAAGTGGTTCTATCTCTTATGAATACTTCACAAGTTAAAGTAGAGTCTTTAGCTAAAGGTATGTATTTAATAGAAGCAGTTTGTGGAGAGGAGAAGTTTATTAGTAAGTTTATAAAAGAATAATAGATTACCCAAATTAGTGTGATTTTAATATTTTAGGTCTATAAATAATAATGAAATTTAAAAAAAGCATATTTTCTTTATGTTTTTTATTATTACTTATTTTACTTTTTCTAGAAGCTGAAATTTTGTTAAGTTAAAATCAAATTACAAAAACTAAATAAGTTGTTAAAAATCTCAAAAAGAAAGTTTAAATTCTACTTATAAATTTTAAAATAAAATAATCATAACTGATTGATTTCATAAAATAAAATAGACGTACAATACAATAAATAGAGCCCTTTCAAATAAATGAAAGGGCTAGCTTTAAAACAATTAATCTGCAGTACTTTAGTTGGTTTTTATATGATGTTACAATCTTAAAAAAATGTTAATAACTTTAATAATTTTATTTTACAAAATTCAAAGTAAATAATGTAAATTTAACCAAATATTAAGTTTATAGTTTTAATCATTATTTTACAGAGTATTCTTAATATTCAAAAGGTGCATAACAGGAGTGCTGATGCCTGAATCAAGTAGGTATTATTAAAGATCATTAACTATGAGGAAAATTATTTTTTTATTATTTGTTTTTGTCAGTGCAAATTTGACTGCTCAAATTGTAAATGGGGAGGCTTTTTTACAAGGAACTTATGCTGAAGTTGGAATTGGTTCCTGTGGCTCATTTGGAACTTCATATAACTCACCTGCAGGATATCATTCAAGAGTAAGTTCTAATGTGGGGAATCAATCTCTTGGTTTTGTTGCAGATACAGGAAAAGACGGTTGGTCAACTGGTTTTCCAGATTTTGTAGGTGATTATTTTTTGCCAGGTTCACCTGAAGAAGGATGGGGTCTTACGATTGATGGGGTTAACTATAATAATAATCAGAAGTGTAGCGTTAATGATATTCCGGGTTCAATAATAAGTTACAATGCAACAGCTAGTCAAGTTGAAGCGACTTGGCAAGGTAATATCGGTGGATTAAATATTACTGCCAAAACTTATATTCCTAATAATTCTTTGTATTTCGTAACAACAGTTACCGTTACAAATACTTCCGCATCTACTATTAATAATGTATATTATATGCGTAATGTTGACCCTGATCAAGGAATTTTTACTCCGGGAGGAGGAAATACTTATGAAACAATAAATTCCATTATACATCAAAATCCAAATCCATGTAATAATGCATTAGTTACTGCAACCACTTCATTAGGTTCTTATTATTTAGGATTAGGTTCTATTGATCCAAGAGCAATAGTTACTACTGGAGGATTTTCAAATAGAAGTGCTATAGATATTTGGAATGGAAATGGATTTAGTACTTCAGGAACTTTAACTGCAGATCAGGCAATTTCAATTGCATTTAATTTGGGAAATTTGGCTCCTAATGATTCGACTACTTTTTCTTACACTTATGTTTTGAGTGAGTCTGATTTAAATAATGCGTTAGCAGCTACAAATATTGGTTTAAATTTAAATACGGTAACCTACACTACTGGAAGTAATGTAAATACCTGCGAAAATACATCTATTCCAATAAACTTAACTAACACAGGAACATTTAATTCTTGGACATGGACTCCCACTACAGGATTAGATACTGCAACAGGAACTTCAGTAAATGCAACAATAACAAGTACTACAACGTATACAGCTGTTGGAACAGGTCCTTGCGGGTCTATATCGATTACAATTACTTTGAATCCCGTCCCAGCAATACCAGTAGGGGATGCAACTTCAATATCGGGACCTACCTTATTAACACTAGGTCAAACAGGTGTAAATTATTCAATTCCTGCTGTCAATGGTGCAACTAAATATACTTGGGTATTACCATCCGGATCTATTGTTACATCCGGTCTTAATACAAATTCAATCACTTTTGATGCGCCATATACCTCTTGGTGTGGTAATATCAGTGTTACTCCATCAAATGACTGTAATTCGGGAGGTAGTGCAGATTTACCTATTTGTCTCGGTAATCAATTAATAACTGGAAACGTCAATTCTCCTTTTTGTGCAGGTCAATTGTTGACAGTACCTTATACTGCTTCAGGAGTATATTCTGTGTCCAATATTTTCTCAGTTCAATTATCGGATGCATCAGGTAATTTTATAGTTCCTTACACTACAATAGGTTCAATAACAGGTTCTTCACTTTCAGGGAATATTCCAGCAACTATCCCTTCAAGCACTTTACAAGGAGCAAATTATAGAATTAGAGTAGTTTCAAATCTTCCGGTTTTAAATGGAATTGATAATGGATCTGATTTAATTATTAATGCACCATCTGCTCCAATGTCCATATCACAATCATTCTGTAACGGAGCTACTATTAATGATTTAGTTGCTACGGGGTCTAACATTCAATGGTATGATGTGACAACTGGCGGGGCTGCTTTAAATAATACAATGGCATTAGATAATGGAAACTATTATGCTACCCAAACTATAAATGGGTGTGAAAGTAATACAAGAACTTCAATAGTAGTAACAATAAATCCTAACTTAACTCCAACCGTAAGTATTTCTTCAAGTGCAACTACCATTTGTACTGGAGCGAGTGTTGCTTTTACTGCAACACCTGCAAATACTGGTGGAGGTACCATAAATTATGATTTTAAAGTAAATGGAACTAGTGTTCAAAGTGGTTCGTCTAATCAATTTACTACTACCACTTTGGCAGATGGCAGTTCGGTTACTTGTGATGTAACAGTTACAGGTGGCACTTGTCTTACAGTACCTTTTGCTATTAGTGATCCAATAATAATTAACGTAAATCCACCAATTGTAATTACTAGTACACCAACAGATGTTACCGTAAGTAATGATTTGGGAGTTTGTCAAGCAATGGTTACGTATCCAGCAGCTACAGCTATGGGAATACCAACGCCAACAATCACGTACTCTCAAGATTCAGGTACTATTTTCTCTGTAGGTACGACTACGCTTATGGTTACTGCGACCAATACATGTGGTTCAGTGACGAGTTCATTTACTGTAACTGTAAATGATACCGAATCACCAGTAATTACTACACCTTCTGATATTTCAGTAAATAACGACTTAAACACTTGTGGTGCTGTGGTTAATTATACAGCACCAACCGTTTTAGATAATTGCGTAACCTCAACATCTGGAAACCAAACATTTAATTATACAGGTAATTTACAAACATGGACAGTGCCTGCAGGAGTAACTTCAATAACCATTAATGGAAAAGGAGCTCAGGGTGGAAGTGGTTATTATGGTAGTGTAGCTGGAGGTTTGGGAGCTGATATTACAGGAGCAATTAGCGTTACTCCTGGTGAATCCTTGAGCATTCTTGTAGGCGGAAAAGGTCAACAATGGATAGGAGCTGGTGGAGGAGGTGGAGGAACCTATATCTGGAAAAACACTGGTAATTTACCGCAAATAATCGCTGGTGGCGGTGGCGGAGGCGGATGGAGAGGCACATCTGCTGGATCAGGTTCTGACACAATAATACCAAGTAATTCAAATAGAAGTCAATCTGGAGGAACAGGAGGAAATGGAGGAACAGGTGGTGTTTTCGCAGGCGCAGGAAGTATTTCTGGACAAGCCGGTGGTGGTGCAGGTTGGTATTCTAACGGATTAGATGGAACTGGCCCAACTCCTAATGCAACGGGCGGGACATTTCCTTTAGCAACAGTTAATCCAGGTGCTGGTGGATTTGGATTTAATAGTTATACCAATTCAAATACTTATGGTGGTTATGGCGGCGGCGGCGGTACAGCTGGAAGCGGCGGAAGCGGCGGCGGCGGCGGCGGCTATAATGGCGGCGGCGGCGGCGATTCATGGGATGGTACATCATGGGGTTCAGGTGGTGGTGGTGGTTCTTATAATATAGGAACTAGCCAGAATAATACAGCTGGTGTCAATAGTGGTGATGGTATAGTAACTATTAGTTGGTTAGGTTCTGGTGGTATTACTCAAATAGCAGGTTTGCCTTCTGGTTCTATCTTCCCCGTGGGAACTACTACCAATACATTTAGTGCAACCGATGCTTCTGGAAATATAGCTACTAGTTCCTTTACAGTTACAGTTACAGATAATGAGTTGCCTACTATTGCATGTCCTACAAACGTTACTGTTAATAATGATTCAGGTGTTTGTTTTGCAACAGGAGTTGTTTTAGGTACTCCAATAACAAATGACAACTGTAGTGTAGCTTCAATTACCAACGATGCTCCAACACAATTTGCATTAGGAAATAACACTGTAACTTGGACCGTTACGGATGCTAGTGGTAACAGTACTACTTGTTCTCAAATTGTGACGGTTATAGATAATGAATTACCAACCATCACATGTCCAGCAAACGTTACAGTAAATAATGATGCAGATGTTTGTTATGCAACAGGAGTTGCGTTAGATACTCCTGTAACTAGTGATAATTGCAGTGTGGCTTCTGTTACCAACGACGCACCAACACAATTCCCAGTTGGAGACACTGTCGTTACTTGGACAGTTACTGATGGTAGTGGTAATACCAGTACTTGCACGCAAACGGTTACGGTGAATAGCACGATATTGCCTTTGGTAACTATTGATGCTTCACCAAACGGACCAATTTGTGCAGGTGCTTCGATTACTTTTACAGCTACACCTACAAATACTAGTGGAGGCACTGTAAATTATGATTTTAAAGTTGATGGTACTAGTGTTCAAAGCAGTTCATCAAATCAATTTACAACTACTACTTTGGTAGATGGTAATTCGGTTACTTGCGACATAACAATTACAGGAAGCACTTGTCTTGCAGCTACAACAGCATCCAGTAATAGTGTTGTTATAAATGTGAATCCACCAATTATAATTACTAGTACACCAACAGACGTTATAGTAAGTAATGATTCGGGAGTTTGTCAAGCAACGGTTACGTATCCGGCGGCTACAGCTGCAGGAATACCAACACCAACAATCACGTACTCTCAAGATTCAGGTACTATTTTCCCGGTTGGTACTACTGCAGTTACGGTCACAGCGACCAATACATGCGGTTCAGTGACGAGTTCATTTACTGTAACTGTAAATGATACAGAAGCACCAATAATTACTACCCCTTCAGATATTTCGGTGAATAACGACATAAACACTTGTGGAGCAGTGGTTAATTATACTACACCAACTGCGATTGATAATTGTGGAACCAATAATTCTAACTATTTATATGATCCAACAAAAATGGTTCTTTACAATAATAATCTTTATTATTTGGATGGTTCGGGAGGAACTTGTTCTACAGGATTTGAGTTAGCTCCTCAAAGTGTTTTGAGTAATATATCAACATTATTTGTAGGTAAAAATTATTTCTCAACAATTTCTGAAAATTGTTGTATCGCGCATTCAAATCAAGATATTGAAGGACAAAATTGGGGAATGCCATACAATTGCAATAGTCCAGGACCATTTGTAGCTGGACCAGAATTAGGTGCAATAGGTTGTACTAATGCACATAATTCATATCCAGGGCAACTTACTTTGTGTCAAAGTTCTCAACCATATATACCTACTAGTGTTATAGTAACTCAAATAGCAGGTTTGCCTTCTGGTTCTATCTTCCCCGTGGGAACTACTACCAATACATTTAGTGCAACCGATGCTTCTGGAAATATAGCTACTAGTTCCTTTACAGTTACAGTTACAGATAATGAGTTGCCTACTATTGCATGTCCTACAAACGTTACTGTTAATAATGATTCAGGTGTTTGTTTTGCAACAGGAGTTGTTTTAGGTACTCCAATAACAAATGACAACTGTAGTGTAGCTTCAATTACCAACGATGCTCCAACACAATTTGCATTAGGAAATAACACTGTAACTTGGACCGTTACGGATGCTAGTGGTAACAGTACTACTTGTTCTCAAATTGTGACGGTTATAGATAATGAATTACCAACCATCACATGTCCAGCAAACGTTACAGTAAATAATGATGCAGATGTTTGTTATGCAACAGGAGTTGCGTTAGATACTCCTGTAACTAGTGATAATTGCAGTGTGGCTTCTGTTACCAACGACGCACCAACACAATTCCCAGTTGGAGACACTGTCGTTACTTGGACAGTTACTGATGGTAGTGGTAATACCAGTACTTGCACGCAAACGGTTACGGTGAATAGCACGATATTACCTTTGGTAACTATTGATGCTTCACCAAATGGACCAATTTGTGCAGGTGCTTCGATTACTTTTACAGCGACACCTACGAATACTGGTGGGGGTACTGTAAATTATGATTTTAAAATTGATGGCACTAGTGTTCAAAGTGGTTCATCAAATCAATTTACCAGTACCACTTTGGTAGATGGTAATTCGGTTACTTGCGACATAACAATTACAGGAAGTACATGCCTTGCAGCTACAACAGCATCCAGTAATAGTGTTGTTATAAATGTAAATCCACCAATTGTAATTACTAGTACACCAACAGATGTTACCGTAAGTAATGATTCGGGAGTTTGTCAAGCAATGGTTACTTACCCAGCAGCTATAGCTACGGGAATACCGACACCAACAATTACCTACTCTCAAGATTCAGGTTCTATTTTCCCTGTGGGTGCTACCACAGTAACCGTTACTGCGACCAATACATGTGGTTCCGTGACGAGTTCATTTATGGTAACAGTGAATGATACCGAAGCACCAGTAATTACCGCACCTTCTGATATTTCAGTAAATAACGACTTAAGCATTTGTGGTGCTGTGGTTAATTATACCACACCTACTGCGATTGATAATTGTGTGGCAACTCCAATATCAGGAAGTCAACAATTTGCTTTTACTGGCGCATTGGAGACTTTTACTGTTCCCGTTGGAGTTACTTCAATAAACGTTCTTGCATTAGGTGCACAAGGAGGAAGTGTAAACACTAATTGTTCTGCTTCGGGTGGATTAGGTGCTAGTATAAAAGGCGATATTACTGTTACACCTGGTGAAGTAATTTCAATACTTGTAGGCGAACAAGGGCATAGTAATGATTCTGATGCTGGTGGAGGAGGTGGTTCCTTTGTTGTTCGTTCGGGTAATATTCCGCTGATAGTTGCAGGAGGAGGAGGAGGAGCCTCTAATAATATTGCCTATTGTGGAAGTAATTTAAATGGAATAGATGCTTCTTTAGATACATCGGGTACGGCAAGTGCTGATGGAATTATTGCTGGCGGAACGCCTACCAATGGTGGTGGTGCGAACAATGGATCTGGTGGTGGTGGAGGTGGTTTCTTAATTGATGGTACTGCTGGAACAGGATCAACCAATAATAATGGAAAATCTTACATAAATGGTGGAGCTGGAGGAAGTGGAAACGATAACGATAGTGGCGGATATGGTGGCGGCGGAGCTGGATGGTTTATTGGTGGTAATGGCGGCGGCGGCGGCGGCTATGCCGGAGGTGGAACCAACGGTTCGTATCCATATTCAGGCGGAGGCGGAGGCGGATCCTTCAATTCGGGTACTAATCAAGTCAATGTTGCTGGTGTAAATACCGGTAATGGTTCTGTTACCATTACTTGGAATAATTCTGGTAGCGGTGTTACGGTAGTTCAAACTACTGGTTTACCGTCAGGTTCAACTTTCCCCGTGGGAACTACTACCAATACATTTAGTGCAACCGATGCTTCTGGAAATATAGCTACTAGTTCCTTTACAGTTACAGTTACAGATACCGAGTTGCCTACTATTACCTGTCCTGCCAATATTTTGGTAAATAGTGATCCAGGTGTTTGTTATGCAGCGGGAGTTACATTAGATACCCCGGTAACTAACGATAATTGTAGTTTAGCTTCTGTGACCAATGATGCTCCTACACAATTCCCAGTAGGGGATACTGTGGTTACTTGGACTGTTGTCGATGCAAGTGGTAATTTCAATACATGTACACAAACTATAACTGTAAATAGCACAATAGTTCCTACTGTAATTATCGATGCTTCACCAACAGGACCAATTTGTACTGGAGCGACTGTTATTTTTACAGCTACAGCTGCTAACGTTAGTGATGGTCTAGTAAATTATAATTTCATGGTTAATGGAAATAGTGTTCAAAATGGAACGTCTAATACATTTAATTCAAATTCATTACTAAATAATGATGTGGTAACTTGTGAAATTAATATTAGTAATACTATCTGTTTGGCAACAACAATTACTAGTTCAAACAGTTTAGTAATGATGGTAAATCCACAACCTGCTCAACCTACATTAGCATGTTATGAAACAGCAACGTTTAATACTACTACTTGTTCATGGGAGGTTACAGGAACACAACCTATTCAACCTACCTTAGCATGTTATGAATCAGCAATATTTAATACTATATCTTGTTCATGGGAGGTGACGGGAAGTCAACCTTTACAACCAACTTTGGCTTGTTATGAAACGGCAGCGTTTAATACGACATCTTGTTCATGGGACGTCACAGGAACTGCTCCTGCTGTTCCAACTGGTGATATCGTCCAAACTTTCTCAGTGGCTAATCTTTTAGATGCAACACTTTCTAATTTAGTAGTAAATCCTGGTACTGTAATTTGGTATGCTTCTTTAAATGACGCTTTAAATGGATCTAATCCGCTGTCAAATACTACTGTTTTGACAAATGGTTCTACGTATTATGCCGTAAATAGTATTTCGGGGTGCTCAAGTACGCCTTTTGCTGTCACGGTATCTGTTACGTTGGGAATAGATTCTTTTGATATGAGTTCTATTTATATCTATCCAAATCCAACTACGTCGATTTTGAATATTCAAAGTAGTATTCCAGTCGATAAAATTGTAATCACTGATATGCTTGGTAAAATTCTACGAATTCAAACTACCAATACATCCAAAGTGGATGTAGAACAATTTGCAGCAGGCACCTATATCCTTGAAACTACATTTGGAGAGCGAAAGTTCATAAGTAAGTTTATCAAGAAATAGAAATTTTAAAATAAATTACTCCAAAAAAAAACAGCCCTTTCATATTATTTTGAAAGGGCTGTTTTAATTTTTATTGTTTGCTCAATTACTCCTTTACAATTTTAAAGTGCGCCATGACACCATCACAATGGGCTTCAACAAAATAGATACCATGTGGTTGAGTACTGATGTCTAGTGTGTTTTGAGTGAAGTTATTAAAAAATGTAGTGTTCATGATTTTATTTCCTAATACATCATACAAAGTAATTTCTAAATGGTCAATAATGTGAGTTGATTTGAGTTGCAACACGCCACGATTCGGATTCGGATAGATCGAAAGGGTACTATCTTGATACGTTTCAGCACTAATGGATAATGGCGCGGTAATAACACCACCTGATAACTGAAATAGATAGGCAAATGCTTGATAATACTGATTAGCGATATTGGCATCATGCACAATTAAGGTGTTTTCATCGTTTTTAGTTTCTGCCGAGGTACTCCAATTATGAGAACCTACCAAAACCAATGGATCTGATGAAGTATTATAATTATCAACGACCATAAATTTGTGATGCATTATGCCACTACCACTATATACTACTGCTCGATTGGTTGATAATGTATTTTGTAGTGTTGTGATCTGATTTCCAGAAGGATTTTGACTATCAACTAAAACATTACTATTGGTTAGACCTCCATTAAATCTTGAATTAATAGCACCACTACAATCGGTTCTCGTAATAACCATAGCAGCTACCTCAATATCAGAATTTGCAGAATTAATGGCTGTAACTATTTTGGCAGTAGTGCCATCCGATGGACTAAAATAGCTTTGAATCGTTTTACCTCCAATCACAAAATTATGAGGCGTATTATCAGATTTATAAGGACCAAATTTAGAATTAGTTGTATCAGGTGTTAATGTGTTACTGCCCCACATTTCTTCAAATTCAATTTTGTAGGCCAATGCCAGCGCTTGATCTTGAATGGTGATGACACTATTTTTATCGGGACCATCTATTTGCGTCGTGGTCCAATTAGTAGAACCTGTCCAAACCAATGGAATGGTTGGATCCGCATTATTTGCATCAAAAATAACAAATTTGTTGTGCATGATTCCATAGGCAGATGTTGTTGGACTTGCCAATCGAGGTATAGCACTGTTCAGCAAAGGAATCATAAGACTACTAGTACTTCCATCATAAATAACGCGCACTTGAACCCCTCTAGCATAAGCGGCATTAATTGCTCCTGCTATTCCGGTTGTCGCAGAAGGAGAATACGAAGCATAAATCGCAATATCAAGAGTGGCAACACAATTGTTGATATAGGTTATCAATTTATCTTTAAGCGTATTCGATAAATTTACGGCTTGTTGAGTTTGCGCATACATAATATCAACAGGATGATTAAAATACACCGAAATAGCTCCCGTAGACGCCGATTTAGATGCAATGTAAGTACTAGAAGGGGTTAAAGACTTTTGAGTTTTTAAGGTATATTCTACTTTAAATATATCAGAGGGATGTACTTCATTAATAAAAAAAGAAGTCGCAGTAGCAGGAGTAATAGGCTGTTGTTTATGATTGAATACATTAATGACCTTGATATCTGAAGGGGCTACAGTGGTGTCAAATTCCAATTCCAAGGAAGAGGGATAATGATACACCACAAAATCGTTTTCTTTGGTAATTTCTTGACTATGAACAACTGTAGTCAGGATAAATGTTACTAAAACAAATAAAAGTAGCGTATATTTCATTCTTTTTTTTTTTCAAAAGTATGGTTTTTTATTATTTTTAAATTTAATTGACGCTTAAAATTCATTTAATACTGATTATCCAATCAAATCTGAATATGGTTTTTTTGTGATTTTTAATTAAAAATACTCCATCATTAATCTTTATCTTTGCTGAGCAGACCGCCTTATCGCTGTTTCGTTTTTAGGATGAAAGAGAGGAAAGTCCGGACACCACAGAGTAGCATAGCGGATAACATCCGTCGTTTTGAGCAATCAAAAAAGGACAAGTGCAACAGAAAGCAGGTACAGGTAATGCTGTAGTGAAACCAGGTAAACTCTATGCGGTGAAATTTCAAGTATATCGACATGTAAGGATTACTCGTCCGTTGTCGAAGGGTAGAAAGATGGATCTCGTCGGTAACGGCGAGACTAGATAAATGATAAGGGCTTTTTTTATTTTTATAATAAAATGAGAACAGAATCCGGCTTATAGGTCTGCTTTTTTTTTCAACGTTATTGAGTTATGAGTTTATATTGAATGGACTACTAAGAACTAAGGACTTATTTTACAAGTTTATAAGGTGATGAGGTTATGCTCCCCAACAACCGACAACTGAGTTAGTAGTTTACAAGGTTATGGCGAACCGACACCCTTACTTTCCGATACAAAAAATGAAATGTCCTTTATTTATAATGGTTTGGATATATTTTGTGTCTATAATTGTGTCAAAAATCATCCAAAAGTCTGCAAAAAACAGCTAAAATGAGAAAAATAGACTATTTATAATACTCATCACATGGAACTATATTTGTGATTAATTTATTAGGTAAAACTTTTACTATTTGTTTTTTATGACTATTGGATTTACCATTACAACTTAAAGTATAATAACACTTTCTATCTGAATTATCTTTTATTGATTTTTCAGAATTTCCATCATCTGCTACAAATGTAGGAAAACCATCTTCAAAAATATAATATGCTCCAACAGGTAATTTCATTTTATAATTATAGGATTCATCCATACAATTTGAATAATCAAGTTCAACCATGTTTCCAGTTTCAATATTTTCAAAAATCAACCTTACTGAATTTGGAATTCCATCTGATGGATAATACATTCTTCCAGATATATATCCATATTCTTTTTCCTTGTTGTTTATTTCAGTTTTAATCGCACTATTTTTATTTTGAATAGTATTTGTCGGATTGTTCTCTATGACCTCTATTTCAGTCTTATTATGCTTTGAATGAATGTAATATTTAATGGCAAATCCTGAACCAATAATTAGAACAAAAAATAATAATAATCCAATAATATGAGTTCTTTTTGAAGCACTACTTTCATCAATAGGATTATCCAATTTATTTAATAGTTCAGTTTTTTCATTTTCAAATTGAGTTTCATTTAAAATACCTTTTTCTTGAAGGTTTTTTATTTGTTCTAATTGATTAAGAATTGAACTTCTATTTTCATTATGATTGATTTTTGTTTTTGAAAATAGAGTTATGGCTAAACCTATAATTGGCGATAATAATATTGACCATAGAAACGCAAATAAAAAGCCAATATTTCTATGCCTTCCTAATGCTCCAATAATTAATGAAAAACCAAGCCAAAAGGCAAAAACATAATATTCCATTTGTTTTTTAGTTAGAAGTTGATATTGTTATAGGTGTATTAAAAACTGTTCTTATTGGTTTGCCGTTTTGTTCAGCAGGATTCCATTTCGGCATTTTTTGAAAACATTGAATGATACAACTTTCATATTTTTCGGTTTCACTACTTTTATTTTTAATTTTTACTTCTGAAACTGTACCATCCTTTTCAATTATTAGGTTTACATCTATTCGTAAATTAGTTTGTTCATTAGATGTCGAATTTGATTTTGGTAATACTAAATTTTTATTAATAAATTTATTCATTGCTTCATATCCTCCAACATATTCAGCAGTTTTCTCAACATAAGTAAAAGTTATTGGTTCTTCTTTTTTTTGTTCTATAGCATCTGCATATCTGAAAACTATAGGTAAACCCCATTTGGTACTTATTTTTTCAACTCCATTTTGAGCAGGTTTCCAACGTGGCATTTTTAATAAAAAATTTCTAACTGCTATTTTATAATAATTTGAATATAAACTTTCAATTTCTTCATTATCCTCATTTGTATGTTCTCCCAATATTTCAAAATCAACAGTATAGTTAAAATCAGAAAGTTTGCCATCTGCTTCTACAATAAATTCTGCAAATACTCTTACACTGGCGATGCTTTTATTTCTATTCGATATAGTTGGATATACTAGTTCCTTTTCTAAAAAAGCATGATATGCTCCATCACCACCTATGTAATCAGGGGATGATTCTTGAAGTGTTGAATTATTTGAAATTTTGGGTGGTGTATTTATATTATTTACTTTACTGAAGGATTTACCATTTTTATTTTGCGAATAACAAACTGAACTATTACCACCAATTAAAAATATACACCAGCTAAAAATTAATAAAAATCTCATTTTTATATTTTTTAAAATTATTACAACAAATATACCTAATTGCTTTTTAACTAATCATACATGATTATATAAATCATAAATGATTAGAAGAATTTTACAGACTAATAACTAGTCTTTAATAAATTGATAAACACAAGGGACAATGAGTATCTAATTGAATTTGGTAAGCATCTTAAAAAGTTGCGTATGGAAAGTGGTATGTCTCAAGAAGAATTAGCTAATAATGCCGAAGTTTCTTTACCACAAATTACCCGAATTGAAAGAGGCACAATAAATCCTACTATTTGCACTATTAAAGCATTAGCAATTGGCTTAGGAGTTTCAACCTATGTAATGTATGATTTTGAAAAAGTTATTTAATTTGCTTTTTTTCTACCCTAACCTCTTTGTCACAAAGTCCAAGACATCCTTATAAAATTATCATCCCCAATGTTTAATTTTATTTGCAATGATATTGATAAGAATTTTACTATTTGAGTACAATCGGGTACAGTAAGTAGTTCTTGAATTTCAATTTTGATATATTTGCTTTTTCACAACTGAATTTGAGATGAGCATGGATTTTGATAATATTCTAAAAAACGAAGTAGAGCAAATATTTAGCCAAAGCATAAATGACAAACGTGCTTGTGAACTATTGTCTTTTAGTATTCAACGAGAAATAAAAGAAAACATCAGCTATCAAACAATAAGAAGGTATTGGAATTTAGCAAAATCAGTAAATCCAGTTTCATTACAAAGTAAGAACATCCTATGCAGATATGCAGGTTTTAATGATTTTGATAATTTTATTGAATACTTTACTACCAATAAAGAAACTGCAAAAGGTGCTGATTGGAATATTATTAAGGATTGGTACACAGTACGTCACAATGACAAACCTTTGAACGATAGCGTTTACTGGCACGATAAATTAAGCCAAACATTTGCACAGTTTATTTTAACAAATGAATTTGTTTTTGATAGCTTTTCAAAGGCAATGCACACAAATGAAGTGGCAATGAAATACATTATCTCATATCATCCTATGTATGATAATTTAGCGAAAAAATGGTATTTCAGAGGTTTAAACTTATTCATCAGGAGTTCAAATGAATTTCATTACAAATTATTTGAAGCGGTTTTACTTTTTATGGGAAATGCTTTTATTTGTAAAAATGAAAATTTATCTTTTTATGCTGAACAAATAGAATTCTATTTACCTAAAGTTCGTAAAAAATACGGTGTTGTATGGTCTTTGGAAGCAAGGTCAATACCTTGCTTATTGTATTACTTCAAGTTAAATAATAATGAAAAACGCTTTAACGAACTAAAACAAGATTGTTTAGAATTAGCAACAAAAAAAGCAAACGAAAGGTTTGAAGTTGACAATAACGATTTGTTTGTGCTTTTTGTTTCTGATTACTGCAATATGTTTCAATTATCGGATTTAAGTATTCAACTTCAAGAAATTCAGCCAATAAATTTCAAGGAAAAAAAGTTGTGGCAAAATGGTTATGAAACAGCATCGCTAATTATAAAGGCAATTACGTTATTTCTAGATAATAAAGGAAAAGAAAGTAAAACACTTTTTGAACAAGTTGAAATATCTAACTTAAATTTTGATTTCAAAAAATACTTTTCAATTCAGTACCGATTATTAGAATTGGGATTTTGTAATAAAATGGAAACTAAAAACAAGATTAAAATTGAAATTTATAAACTTATTGATGAAACAGGTCTAATTTATTTTGAAACATTAATTTCCGTTTTTGAAAACAATACCCAATAATTGAATAAACCCTCTAAATGCCTTGTTTCAGACAAATAAAGGGTTTATTAAATAGTTCTTGATAATTTATACCATTTATTGTAAGTGTATGCTTAGATTCAGTTTTTTATTAAAACTAAAATTGCATTCTTCCTTCTCGTTCTTTTGCAAATTCTACAACTTCTTGCGAAAGTTTTATACACCTTCTTGTTATTGGTGTTTTTAAAATTAAACCTTCAACAGATGTGCAACGACTTAAGGCGACATAAACTTGACCTTCTGCAAATGCTTTTCCTAAATCGGCAATTACAAAATCAAAGGTTAATCCTTGACTTTTGTGAATTGTAATTGCCCAAGCCAATTTTAGAGGGTATTGTGTAAATTTTCCTTTATTTTCTTGCGTAACAATACTATTATCTGAATCAAAAGAGTATTTATTATTCTCCCAACATGATTTACTTACTTGAACTAATTTTCCGTCATCACATAGCACCATTATTTTTTCTTTGCTTAATTCTACAACTTTGCCAAGTTTTCCATTATAATACTCGTTATTATTATCATTTTTTACAAACATTACTCTAGCTCCAACTTTTAAAGAAAGTTCATAAGGTGCAGGTACATTTTTACTTTCGCAAACTCCTTCTTTATTAGCAATAAATACAAATTCCTCTGCTTTGATTTTATCTAACTCTCTTTTATTTACATCATCTACTTGATAATTATGAGATGCTAATAAAATATATTTAGTCAGGTCAAGATTATAGCATGGAAGATACCTTTTGTTTAATTTATTTAACTCTATTTCAGTTAACT
The DNA here is from genome assembly GCA_964610785.1 of uncultured Flavobacterium sp. Taxonomy (GTDB): domain Bacteria; phylum Bacteroidota; class Bacteroidia; order Flavobacteriales; family Flavobacteriaceae; genus Flavobacterium. The sequence goes on from CAZSZH010000032.1 coordinate 24,796, forward strand.
TGTTTTCTCTTATACTATTTAGCAAGTTTATAAATATCGAATCCTTTTGCCTGTAAATTTTTTTAAGTTCTGCATAGGTATAAATAAGGCTATCAAATGCTTTTGAACTAAAAAAATAAGGTGTATTGTAATGTCTTTTTAAAATATTCCAATCTTCCTCTTTTTTAATTGGGGAAAGTTGATAGGCATCACCTATCATTAATAGTTGAACTCCTCCAAATGGATCGTTGCTATTTCTGAAATTCCTTAAAATACTATCAATTACATCTAATGTATCGCAACCAACCATTGAAATTTCATCAATAATCAATAATTCCATGTTCTTGATTAGTTGTAATTTATTGGAATCATAATTAAATGTCTTAAAAATGTTGTCTTTTTTTATGTAATTGTCAGGTTGTAAGCGAATGTCATTAGGAGGAAATGGGGTGTAGGGTATTTGAAAAAATGAATTTATTGTTTCACCTCCAGCATTTATAGCGGCAACACCTGTTGGAGCAACAATAACCATTTTCTTTTTTGAAATTGATTTGATGTGCTTTAAAAATGTTGTTTTTCCTGTACCTGCTTTTCCTGTTAAGTAAATGTGCTTATTATTGACTTGCAACTCTTTAATTGCTTGAAGAAATTCTTGATTTTTTTTATCGATTTTAAATTCTGTTTTCATTTTAGTTATTTATTTTGAAATGATTCCATTCCTTGTTAATGTTGTTTATAATGTTTTCTTTGATTTTTAAGGTTCCATGCTTTTCAATGAATATTTCCATCTTTTTTTTCTGATATTCATATTTCTTCGGATTTTCCTTAATCAACTTTTTTCTAAATAATTCGCTTTGCCATTTAATGCAATTATTTCTTTGATTAGGTGTTAGGAAATTCTCATCAATAGTAGAATCATAAAAAAAGGTTTTTTCTATAGTTTCAATTAAAATATTCTTTAATTCATCTAGTTTTTCTAAATCTCTTAAATCTTCAAGAGTCTTAATTTCAAGATGTTTAACCCATTTCATCCTTTTTACCTTTAGTTCTATTCTTAATAAATCAAATGGAAGGTCATATTCTATAGACTTGTTGTAAATTTTAATATCATATTGTTGCAAACGACACCTTTTGCCAATTGATACAGGGTCTTTGTTATTGCTTTCAATTGATTCAAAAAATGATTTTTTGTAGTTAAAAGCTAAATCTTTCAATTCTATAGCTTTTAAATTTTCAAACATGTGAATATTCAGTCCGAACTCAAAAGAGCGAATATTAAGCTCGTATGGTTGCTTATTTACAGTGTTTGCTAAATCATCAATCGCAGTGCATAAATCTGAGTAAGTTAGATTACTATAATTTTCGCCATATTGATATTTGGTTAAACTACCTGTTATATCAAGCCAGTTATTGTAGCCTATCTTAAATAGCATTTTGCTATCCTTGTCTTTATGCCAGAAATAACTAAGTGTTCTTTGCTTTAGATATTCAATACCTTCAATAAACTTTAGGAATTTATCATTTAAAAAGGTTTTGTGGTCGTCTATTTTTGAGTATAAATGAATGAAGTCTATCATATTAAAAATGTTTAAGGTTTTTAATACGCTCTTGTGCTTCTTCTTTTATTTCGTCATGCGTTTTTTTTCGCACTTTGTAAATAAAATTATCAAGGTCTGATTTACTAAAATAGATTAGCTTCCCATTAGGCTGATAATAGGTAATGGAATTTGAAGATGTAAGTTTATATAAAGTAGAATCTGAAATACCTAAATACTTCGAGGCTTCTTTAATTGTGAGGTGTTCTTTACTTGAAATAGTTAAATTTTCAAGTAACGATTTAATTATTTCTAATTCTTTGGAAATTGCTTCTGTGCCCATCTTTTTTGTAATTGATGGTCAAAGAAATAAAGACTATTCCAGTCTACAATGCTCTTAAAAGCCCTTTAAGAGTATGGAATACAGCTAAGTTGTTATTTTTGCAAGAGAATAAATTTTTACTCTTAAATAAGTTTTTTTACTCTTAAATAGAAATCAGATTCCTTAGTATAAATTTTAATCAGCTTTAAAATTTGCTTTTAAAAATATTGTGAATTTTTCAAAAATTGCTTCTTCTTTTTTAGGTATATGATTTGTATTCATTATTTCAGATGGCTTTTTAAAGCCATTTTGTGTTATTATTTTTTCAAACACATTATCCAAAATATGATGATAGCCAACACCTTTTCGTTGGAATATTAATTTTTTATTTTGTTTCATCTTACACATTTCCTTTGTTATTCTTGCAAATAAAGAAGCAGAGCATGTAAATTGCATTTTAGTATAATCATTATCAATTGTTTCTCTAAATAAAACTTTAAACTCTCTTTTATTGATGCTTTCAATTAATTTTTCTTTTATAAAAAAATTAAACAGTTCATCAAGTTCAGCATCATTATTGGTTTTGTAATAATTAAGCCCTTCTATAATTTTATTGGATGTAAGGTGATTATTGGAATTATAATCAATTAACGATATTTTATTAATGTTGCTCTGTCTTACTTTTAGAAATTTAGGTAAGACAATATTTATTAGATGACTAAATTCTTCATTTCGTTTTTCAAAATAAATCATTCTTTCCTGTTGTATATATCCAAATATCTTTGTTTCATTGCTAGTTAATTCTTTTCCTTTTTCATTACTTTTGTTAATGTAATCAGGAACTTTAATACGAATATTATTTAGATGTTCTTCATAAAAGACTTTTTCTATATGTTCAAGTTCATTTCGGCTTGCTGAATCAATTAAGAATTGAATAGTCGATGTTTTAATGTTCTCTAAATTCTTTTCTGCAAATTGATTTGCTGATAAACCAGAATTGTAAAAATCTAGCATTATACATTCGCTTACTTCTTCAAAATCATTTTTTTCCATATTAACAATTTAACTATAGGTTAATTTTACCCACAAAGTATATTGTG
>CAZSZH010000033.1:0-27613 GCA_964610785.1 uncultured Flavobacterium sp.
CGAGATTTCTGAATGTGACTGGAGTTCAGACGTGTGCTCTTCCGATCTGCTCTTTTTTTGCAATTTCAATATTGTTAGCTTTCGCTATTTTGGTTAAAACATTGTTCACTAAAAACAACATTATCACCAACATAAACATTACTAACGATAATGCACCAAGAATGATATTGTTAGACATACCACCTGCTTCTTCTCCTTTTTTGTTTCCAACAGGAATCATCGTTGCTGCTGGAGTCTCTTTTTTAACTTCGTCAGTATAAGCAAGGATGTTGTCTACATCTGCAGTCGACAATTGAGGGAAAGCAGTCATTACAGCAGGTTTGTTTTCCTCCCATAATTTAACTGCGTCAGGATCTCCTGCTTTAATCAGGGCAGAACTATTCTTAATCCAACCATAAAACCACTCTTTTTTGTGACGTCCCGAAACACCTCTTAATGCTGGACCTGTCATTTTCTTATCTAAGTTGTGACACGCAGCGCAATTTGCATTGAATAATTCTTTTCCCTTTACGGCATCACCACCTCCGGCTGCTGCCGCTGGAGCAGCATCTGCTTTTGCTGGAGCAGCTGCTGGAGCCGCCATAGGAGCAGTTTTTGCAGGAGCTTCTTGAGCAAATGTAGTTAAGGAGAACGTTAGCAATACAGCTAATCCGAATGAATACATTCTAGAAATCGAATTATGGTTACCCACTTTTTTCATATTATAAATGATTATCGACTAAATTTTAGTACGGTTTTTTGACAGATATACAAAAACAACCATACGTTTTTTTAAAAACTTGAGCAAAAATACAATTTATCAACTATTCTCAAAACCTTAAAGTTAGGTTAATTTATAATTTATAATTATTCTAAATAATTTTATTGTTTTTACATATTATCTTATGTATTACATTTGCATAAAAATCAAATCATTATGAAAATAGCAACCCAAAAAGACCTTTTAAAACTGTGTTTTATTATTTTGTTATTTTTTAATTGTACGTCTCTTTTTGCGCAAGAAGTAACGGTGAATCAGGACCCTAAATTTGAGCAATTACTAGCTGAAAAGCGCAAGGTAAATTCCTCAATAACAATAAACAATAGGTATAAAATTCAAATTTTTAATGGTTCTAGTGAGGAGTCTAAAAAAACGTTAATTCAATTTAAAAAAGACCAAAAAAACTATGATGCTACTATTGTTTTTAGTACACCTTTATACAAAGTTTGGGTTGGCAATTTTAAAACAAGGATTGAAGCAGAACGTAATTTAAATTTGCTCAAAAAAAGTTATCCTAACTCGATTATCATCAAACCCAATAAATAATATTTTGGAAACTTTATACTCCTTATTATCATGCCAAATCTTTTTTTACATAGACGCAATACAAAATTAGTACGTAAATCATTAACGTTTCAACTTGGTATTGCTTTGTTGTTGACGTTCATGTTTGCGGTAACTACTCAGGCCCAATGTGCCATGTGCCGTGCCTCGCTAGAAAGTGAGGGAAATACTACCAAAGCCGAAGCGGTAAATGATGGAATCGTATACTTAATGATTATTCCCTATATATTAGTTGGTGTTGTGGGTATCATTGTGTACCGCATGTACAGCAACAAGAAACAAGCGAATTAGATTATTCGGCGTCGGTTTACTACTATTATTCTTTAATTTTTCGGGTTTGTTAATTTGTGTAGCTGAGCGAAATCGAAGTAATATAAGACACTCGATTTCGCTCGGGGTGACAATATGGAGCTAGATGACACCATAAATTCAAAAGGTAATTGTGCAAGTGCTCATTAGATGTTTATTTTTCTTTAGTAGAACCAGTAGCGAGAAGGATTTTTACAAGTAAAACTTAGGTAGTTAAAAGTTCAGAATTCCTTTTTCAACTTTTGTAGAATTGTTTCTTGCCAACAATTCTCAAGACCAGCGTCTGCTTTGGAAGAGGGAATGTGTTTAACTTTTTTTTGAAACTAAATCCGTGCGATTATGTTACAATCTGTATATCTTTGTACTATGGTTTTAGTTACAGGAGGAACAGGTTTGGTCGGCGCACATGTATTGCTTCATTTGTTGGATGGCAAAGAAGATTACGTGCGTGCTATCTATCGAAATCCGAAACATATTGAAAAAACAAAATCATTATTTGAAAACTACCATAAAAGCCAATTATTTTCCTACATCCAATGGGTTCAAGCGGATATTACTGATGTGCCTAGTTTGGAAATCGCTTTTCAAGATATTACGCAAGTCTATCATTGCGCTGGATTTATTTCCTTCAATCCCAATGATGAAGATCAACTTCGTAAAATAAATATTGAAGGAACCGCCAATATTGTGAATTTCTGTATTGATAAGAAAGTAGCGAAATTATGTCATGTAAGTTCTATCGCAGCACTCGGGGATTTGGCACAGCAAGAAACGGAAATAACAGAAACGACCGAATGGAATCCAGAGGTCTTGCATAGCGATTATGCTATTTCTAAATATGGTGCCGAAATGGAAGTGTGGCGTGGCTTACAAGAGGGATTGCAGGTGGTAATCGTGAATCCCGGTATCATTTTGGGTCCTGGATTTTGGAATCAAGGAAGCGGACTCTTGTTTACGACCATTAAAAAAGGAATGCCGTTTTACACCCGCGGCTCTTCGGGCTATGTTGCCGTAACCGATGTGGTAGCAATTATGAAGCAACTCATGGATTCGGCGTGTAGTGGCGAACGATTTATTTTGATTGCCGAAAACCGAAGCTATAAAGATATTATCACTACTATTGCTCAAAAAATAGGTGCTCAAAAACCCAAATTAGAAGCGAAATCATTCTTGTTACATTTTGCGTGGCGATTCGATTATGTATTATCTAAACTACTGATAGTTAAACGAAAACTCTCCAAACATAGCGTGATTTCGTTACAAAGCACCGATACTTTTTCTAGTCAAAAGATAAAAGCATATTTAGGATATCGATTTAAAGCAATAGATGGGTATCTCGATGAAATGGTGGAGTATTTTAGAAAATAACGACTTGGGTTTTTTAACCACGAAGTTCACCAAGATTTTTTATTGCGAAGCGCGCAAAGTTTATAGTGTTACTTTCAACTGAAAAGTACGCCAAGGCGCTATGATTTGAGGTGCGTTTAAAAAAGTAATGTCTGTCTTTTTAACTACAATCCAAATCGGGTGAATAATCTTCGTTAGGTTCTTGAGCCAAAAACAAACTCAATTCTTTTTTATCATTAAAGCCATTAATCTTTTGTCTATAATGTGCTGCCGTAATAGGATTTTCTATTTCTAGTTTTCTGTTTTTACTCATTTCTAGAAATTCGGTTTCCATATCGATTCCTAAATAGCGTCGGTTGGCTAAATTGGCTGCAATTCCTGTAGTAGAACTTCCTGCATAAGGATCTAGTATCCATATGGAGTATAAGACGAATTTTATAAGATGGTTTGACTTAATTAATGTATAAAATAATTCATATTTTTTAAATAATTGGAAATGAGCAATTTTAATATTAATTCATAAATTATTGATTTTGATCATATTATAATTTGTTTATGTAAAATATTGATCTAATATTTGCATCAAATAAATAGATTATGAATACCTCATTTGAACGCTGTGAAAACACAAAGGTTGAATGGTTAACGCCGCCAGAATTAGTCCAAAGATTAGGTCTATTTGATTTAGACCCCTGTAGTCCAATACATGCGCCATTTTTACATGCAACAAACAATTTTACAACAAATGATGATGGACTACTTAAAGATTGGTTTGGTAGAGTTTATTTAAATCCTCCTTACGGACGAGGAATGGAATTATGGCTCGAGAAATTGAAAAATCACGGAGATGGAATTGCATTAATTTTTGCGAGAACGGAAACGAAATGTTTTTTTGAGCATATTTGGAATGATGCCGATGCCATTCTTTTTGTAAAAGGTAGAATTCGGTTTTATCATGTTTCAGGAATTAAAGCAGGTACTCCAGGTGCTCCAAGCGTATTTATTGCATATGGAAGTAAAAATGCTTTAGCACTAAAAAATTCTGGTATTGAAGGTAGGTATTTAGAACTAAAATAATCCCTTTAGGGATTTGATGTTGGTAGAAAATTAATTTAAATTACGTAAAATCCCTTTAGGGATGATATTTAGATCAAGTTTTTAAATATAAAACGTTCTTCATAGTCAACCTCAAAAGAATTCAAAAATTTTAAATACTCATCTCTAAAAGATTCTTTTTGATGATGTTTCTCCTGATTTTCAATATATTTAACTACATTGTTGACGTGTGATTTTGAATAAGAAAATGCACCATAACCTTCTTGCCATTCAAATTTTACTTTTAAAAACTTCTTTTCATTAATCCATTTTGATGAGCTTCCTTTTATATCCTGCATTAAATCTGAAATCGATTGTGTTGGTCTCATTCCAATAAAAATGTGAATATGATCAGGCATTCCATTAATTGCGATTAACTTATGATTATGATTTTTAATAATCCCTGCTATATATTGATATAATTCCTCTTTAAATGATGGATTTATTAAACCATCCCGGTATTTTACCGCAAAAACGAATTGCACGTGAATTTGTGTGTAGGTGTTTGCCATAACATATCGTCCCTACGGGACTTTTTTAATTGATAACGTTTTTTCTACCAATATTAAATCCCTAACGGGATTAATTTGATTCTTATTAATTAAAATTCTACCACTATTAAATCCCTAACGGGATTATTTTATTTCATAACAAATAAACTCCGCAATATTAAATTCTGTATCAATTATCCATTCATTTTCAAGTAAAAGTTTTTTTAGTGCTTCATCTTCATTGATAACATTGTCAACAATACCTATTACTTGCATATTTTCAACGTGATTTCCATTAGGAGACACTGTTTCTCCTTCGGGCGAAATAAATATATATTTTTTCATAGTTCGATTTTTTTATAATTTCCTCGTCCATTAAACTCAATTAAGCCTTTGTCTCTTAAAAATTGTAATTGCTGACGAATCTTATCTTTGATATGATTGTTATTTGGATATTTGACTTTTAATCTATTTTCAAAAGCATATAATTCCTCTAACGTAAAAGATTGCTTTTTGATTTCTTCGATGCATTTTAATATATCTAAAATCCAGCCTCTAGACTCTAAACTTTTAGATTTTAAAAATTCGGTGTTTTTTAATTTTGTATGCACTTTTTCTTTTTCAATTATTCTTGAATTTTCAACCAGGAAGATTCTACCATTTTCAGGAACTTTTGAAATATCAATATTACAACCAATCCAACCTGCTCGTTTTGCAGTTTCAGACAATGGTTTACGTTTAATTATTATATCTGGAGTGAAAAATTGTTTCGGAATTACTAAAAAATTATTAACTACAAATTTATCGTAAGTCAAAAAGAAAAAATTTGGATTGGTATCCGATGTTATCCTCTTAATCATGCTATCATAAGCACCATCATTAATGATTCCACTTAATTTACCATTTTTGCTTTTTAATTCGAATTCTTCTTTACAAGCTAAGCAAAAAAAATCGGCAACGGGCATATTGTTTTCAAAATCATTTAAAGGTAATTGTCCGCAATTTGGACAATATGAATTCTCTTTAACCCAGTTTTCAGTTAATACTCGCGCAATTTGCGAATTGCTTTTGTAACCATCTGCTAATCTTAAATTAAATTTTAAGTTCATTAGTGCTTTTTATATATGGTGCTACTAGCTTATGCGACCAGCCCATTTCAAAAATGGTTTTGCTTGCATAATTAAATTATTTGTTTTCAAACTTAATGATAAATCGCTACTGAAAAAAATTTCACACAAAAATGATTTATTGCATTTTAAAAATCAAAGCGACGCCACACAATGCAATATTGTAGTATAGAGAAACTAGTGTAATATAAATACTATTGGTTGATTATTCCTTGGTTTAATTTTTGTTCTTGACCTACTATATAATCTCCCAAAGTACGCTCAACTCCAAACCCGTTTACTTCACCAAAGGTTGGTTTAGGTCTTGTGGTAATGGTTTTCCGCCATTGAGTTTAATGCTCTCTCTTTTCAGTTGATTTTTGACCTCTTCATACATCTTTTTGTATTCTTTGCTGTCGGAGGCATAATATTGGGTGCTTTGCGCAAAAGTCAAGCTGTCTACTTTGTATTTGTTTTTAATAAATTCGATAGGTTTAGGATATTTCACCGTGCCTCCAGTTTGCGATTTCGCACCTTCTAGTAGGGCTAAATCGTGAATAATCGCAATCATCTTACTTCGTTCAATAAGATTTTTGGGTTTTGTAATGCTGTTGTCTTTACAACTTATAGTAAAGGCGGTTATGGCCAAGAGATATAAAACTATTTTTTTCATTCTTTAATTATCTATCAAAAAGTAAACGTTGCCCTGCTTTGATTTCTTTGACTTTTGCATTTTCATAAACCAATTGTCCGTTTACAAAAGTATGCGAAACCCTCGATTTGAAATTGGTACCTTCAAAAGGCGACCATCCGCATTTGTATAAAATATTATCTTTATTAACACTCCAAGGTTTGGCGGGATTGACAATTACTAAATCGGCATAAAATCCTTCCTTTATAAAGCCACGTTTTTCAATTTTAAAAATCTTCGCCGGATTATGGCACATTTTCTCTACAATTTTCTCTACCGAAATTTTGCCTTGATGATGGGCTTCAAATAGTGCCACGACTGCATGTTGCACCAATGGACCACCCGATGGTGCACTCGTGTACTGCTTCGATTTTTCTTCTATAGTATGTGGCGCATGGTCGGTGGCAATCACATCAATGCGATCGTCTAACAAAGCTTTCCAAAGGGCTTCTCTATCGGACGCAGCTTTTACCGCAGGGTTCCATTTGATGAAATTTCCTTTGGTAGCATAATCTTCATCCGAAAACCAAAGGTGGTGTATGCACACTTCGGCAGTGATTTGCTTTTCTTCCAACGGAATTTTATTGGTAAATAAATCCAATTCTTTGGCAGTAGATATATGAAACACATGCAACCGAGCCCCGGTTCTTTTGGCTAAATCAATCACTTTCACCGTCGATTTATAGCAAGCTTCTACGCTTCTAATTTCGGGATGGAACTTTACAGGAATATCGTCGCCATATTGCGATTTGAATTTTTCAAGGTTTTCTTTTACCGTGGTTTCGTCTTCACTGTGAACGGCAATCAACAATTTAGTATTTGAAAATATTTTCTCTAAAGATTCTGAACTGTCTACAAGCATGTCACCTGTTGACGAGCCTAAAAAGAGTTTAAGTCCGGCAACATTTCTCGGATTGGTTTTTAATATTTCTTCCAAATTGTCGTTGGTTCCACCCATCATGAACGAATAATTCGCATACGATTTTTCGGCGGCTATTTGGTATTTTTGTTCTAATAATTCTTGCGTCACCGCATTAGGAACCGTATTGGGTTGCTCGATAAAAGAAGTAATTCCGCCAGCAACGGCAGCGCGACTCTCGGAGGCAATATCGCCTTTGTGTGTGAGTCCCGGCTCGCGAAAATGCACTTGATCATCAATAGCTCCCGGAATTAAATAGCTTCCTTCGGCATCAATAACTTTGCAATTGGAACTTTTATGACTGATGCTCGAAGCAATTTCGGTAATCAATGCTCCTTCAATAAGAACGTCGCCTTCCAAAATAATTCCTTCATTTACAATCTTGGCATTTTTTATTAAAACGGTATTCATAAGTGATGTTATAATTGATTAAATAACTTTTTAATGCGGAGAGATAATACGCCAAAAATGGCTTCTTTAATGATGGAACTACTCATCTTGGATTGTCCTTTGGTTCTGTCCGTAAAAATAACAGGGACTTCTTGGATGGAAAAATGTTTGCAAAACGCGCGGTATTTCATCTCGATTTGAAACGCATATCCAATAAACTTTATCTTATCCAAATTGATACTTTCTAATACATTTCTGTGATAGCAAATAAATCCAGCCGTGGCATCCATGATTTTCATTCCTGTAATCATGCGAACATAAACCGAAGCAAAATAAGACAATAAAACACGGCTTAAAGGCCAATTGACCACGTTCACACCTGTAACGTAGCGCGAACCAATCGCTAATTGCGCTCCGCCAAAATGACAAGCATCGTGTAATTTTTCTAAATCATTTGGATTATGAGAAAAATCGGCATCCATTTCAAAAATAAAGTCATAGTCTCGAGCTAATGCCCACTTGAATCCATGCACATAGGCTGTTCCTAATCCAGCTTTTTTGGTGCGTTGTTCTAGAAACAATTGGCCAGAAAACTCTTTTTGGAGTGCTATAACTTTGTCTGCGGTACGGTCTGGCGAATTGTCGTCTACCACTAAAATGTGAAACGATTTATGCAACGCGAACACCGCTCTTACAATACTTTCAATGTTTTCTATTTCGTTATACGTAGGAATAATTACAATGCCACAAGTCATAGTTAGCTTCAAAGATTTGTGCAAAAATACTCATTTTCTATCGGTATCATCTTAATAATTTTATAATAGTAATCAACAAATAAAATTTAGTAATTTTGCAACCAATTATGGAAATTCAATTACACCTTAGGAACATAGAAAGTAAAGACTGGGCGACACTGGTTTTTGTGTTTTCTTTGGCGCTAATTGTTATTGCAAAATCAAATTTTGAATCCAGATTTAATGATTATGTTCGTTTGTTTGTCTCTGATAAATATACTAAAATATATAGGGAAAGTAGTCACTTAATGAGCGGATTTAATGTTCTTCTTTATGTAATCAACGCGATTTCGTTTTCATTTTTCATTCAACTAGTAGTTTCTTTTTTTGGCTATGGGGTTAAAGCAGATTGGGTGTTGTTTGTTAGAATTTTCACTCTTTTGAATGTTTTTATACTTTCTAAATTTCTGGTCGAAAAGATTATTGCGACAACATTTGGGATTGAAGAAATCATTGAACAATTTAATTTACAAAAAGTTACGTTCAGAACGTACATCGGATTGTTGCTTTTGCCAATTACGATTATTTTGTTTTATGGAAATTATTTAACAAATTCAATAATTAACATCTTAATTATTGCATTATTGTTGATAAATGTGTTAACTTATGTTATTTCTTTAAAAAATTATCAAAATTTAGTGATAGGTAAGATGTTTTATTTTATTTTGTATCTTTGCGCACTTGAAATAGCGCCCTATTATTTCATATTTTATTTGATTACAAAAAATTAGAGTTTACATATGTCAAATTTGAAAGTGAGAACAATTTTGGTATCACAACCAGAACCAAAAGTAGATAATTCACCTTATTTTGATTTACAACAAAAGCATAAGGTAAAAGTTGATTTTCGTTCTTTTATTCACGTAGAAGGCGTTAGTGCAAAAGATATAAGAGCTCAAAAAATTGATTTAAATAATTTTACAGCTATAATCTTGACCAGTAGAAATGCGGTAGATCACTTTTTTAGGGTAGCGGAAGAAATGCGATACAAAGTTCCTGAAGATTTGCGTTATTTTTGTCAATCAGAAGCCATTGCATTTTATCTTCAAAAATATGTAGTGTACAGAAAGCGTAAGATTTATGTTGGTCAAAAAGATTTTGCTGACATGACTTCACTTTTCAAAAAATATAAAGAAGAAAAATTCTTGTTGCCTGCTTCAGACCAATTGAATGCAGATGCACCAATCACTTTAAATAACTTAAAAGTCAATTGGACGCAAGCGGTTTTCTATAAAACAGTAATGAGTGATTTGTCTGATTTAGCCGATGTGTATTATGATGTCTTAGCCTTTTTTAGTCCAACAGGAATTAAATCGTTATTTAAGAACTTTCCCGATTTTAAGCAAAATAACACGAGAATAGCTGTTTTTGGAAGTACTACTCAAAAAGAAGCTTTGGATCATGGATTACGAATTGATATTTTGGCTCCAACTCCTGAAACGCCCTCAATGACAATGGCTTTAGAGCGTTATGTTGCCGAGGCAAACAAAGGAAAATAATTTTTAGTTACGATAGTTGAAATCCCAAGCTCTGAAATGAGTTTGGGATTTTTTTATTTGAAAAAAGTCCGACATTGCTGCCGAACTTTTTCGTTTGTTTAGGTATAGTTTGTTTGTTGTTTTAATTTAGTTATCCATAGTCCCAAATGACGCCCCGGGTGCAGTTGAGGGATTTATTTAAAGACACTATTCGATAAACTTTACATTCATTTTATAATTGAGGTCCGGCTTTTACTAAATGCTGCCCTTCTTCATTATCTGTATATTGCACGAAATTTTTAATAAATCTTCCTGCTAAATCTTGGGCTTTAGTTTCCCATGCAGCGACATCTGTGTAGGTATCTCTAGGGTCTAAAATCGCAGAATCTACATCGTGTAATGCCGTTGGAACTACAAAATTGAATGTTGGAATGATTTTCGTTTCGGCTTTTTCTATCGAACCATCGAGAATGGCATCTATAATGGCGCGCGTATCTTTTATAGAAATACGTTTTCCCGAACCATTCCACCCGGTATTTACCATGTAGGCGGTAGCTTTGTGTTTTTCCATTTTCTTAACCAACTCTTGTCCGTATTGCGTTGGGTGTAACGACAAGAACGCTTTTCCGAAACATGCCGAAAATGTTGGTTCTGGTTGCGTCACTCCTCGTTCTGTTCCCGCTAATTTTGCGGTAAAACCAGAAAGGAAATAGTATTTCGTTTGTTCTGGTGTTAATTTAGAAACGGGTGGCATCACGCCAAAAGCATCTGCTGTTAAAAAGATTACTTTGGTAGCATGACCACCTTTTGAAATCGGCTTCACGATATTGTGAATGTGATTAATAGGATAGGATACTCGCGTATTTTGTGTTACGGAACCATCTTTAAAGTCAATTTTGCCGTTAGCATCAACCGTTACGTTTTCCAATAAAGCATCTTTGGTGATAGCGCCGTAGATATCAGGTTCATTTGCTGCACTTAAATCAATGGTTTTTGCATAACATCCTCCTTCGAAGTTAAATACGCCTTCGTCATCCCAACCGTGTTCGTCATCCCCAATCAATTCGCGTTTTGGGTCTGTAGACAAAGTGGTTTTTCCGGTGCCCGATAATCCAAAGAAAATAGCCACGTCGCCATCTTTACCTTTATTAGCAGAACAGTGCATAGAAGCCATTCCTTGCAGTGGTAGATAATAATTCATCATGGAGAATAATCCCTTCTTCATTTCACCACCATACCAAGTGCCACCAATTAACTGGATTTTTTCTGTAAGATTAAAGGCTATATATACTTCAGAATTAAGTCCGTGAGCGGCATAGTCTTTGAAACTAGTTTTAGAGCCATTCATTACCACAAAATCGGGTTCGCCAAAGTGTTCTAATTCTTGATCGGTTGGGCGGATGAACATATTTTTAACAAAATGAGCTTGCCAAGCAACCTCCATGATGAAACGTACTTTCAATCGCGTATTTTCGTTGGCGCCGCAAAAAGCATCAACTACAAATAATCGTTTACCCGATAGTTGATTAACCGTTGTTTCTTTAAGGGCATTCCAGGTGGTTTGTGATATAGGTTTGTTGTCATTAACTGCTTTTTCAGAATTCCACCAAATCGTGTTTTCGGTAACAGCATCTTTAACGATATATTTATCTTTGGGAGAACGACCAGTAAATTCTCCAGTCATAACATTTACGGCTCCAAGTTCTGTGAGTTGACCTCTTTCATAGCCTTCTAAACTTGGATTTAATTCTTCATTATACAAAAAATCAAATGAGGGATTGTAGATAATTTCTTGAGCATTTTTTATTCCGTATTTTTCTAACGAAATCGATTTCGTAAATTGGGCAGTATTCTCCATAGAAAATTAGTTTGTTGCAATTAGTATTTCGACTACAAAGGTAAAAATTAATTATTACAACGTTGTAGTAAATTAAGAAATTATGATTTTTTCTTTAAGAAATGCAGCATTAATGAGCCCCAAGCTATTATTAACAGTAATCCTCCAATTGGAGTAACAAACCCGATTACTTTAAAATCAAAGGTGTTTAAACTATCGGTTGCTAGCAAATAAATAGACCCCGAAAATAAAGTGACACCAAGAATCGTTAGTGTTAAAATTGTTTTCTTAATTTTATCTGATAGCTGCGTATTCAATCCTAAAAAAAGTAAAAACAACGCGTGATATATTTGGTATTTTACTCCTGTTTCAAAGGTGGCTAATTGGTCCATTGTGAGTACTTTTTTTAAAGCATGTGCACCAAAAGCCCCCAATATAATGGCAGTCATGCCGAAAAAACCAGCTGTAGAAAGAATTTTTTTATCCATTGGTAATTCTATTTGAATTGGCTACAAATTTATCGGTTATGTATCGAACGGTAAAGGATTTTATGTTTTCTTTTTGACTTTAACCACTATAAACTTTTATATTTGCACTTAAATTTTTTGATATGAAAAAAGCACTGTTCGTCGCCGCTATTATTTTGACACTTTGTTCCTTTAAATCTGAAACTTCACCAGGGATTCCGAGTGGCGAGAAATTGATTTTTGTGGGTTCCTATAATATGAGCGGGTTAATGACGCAATTGGCTCAAGTGACGCTATCTACAGATGTTGTATCTACTTCGAAAAATTCGTATTTACATTTGAATTGTGAATTAGCAACATATGCTAAATGGGATAAGTTTTTTAAAATTCGCGATTTATACGAATCCTATGTTGATCCTATTACTTTGAAACCAAGTTTATACAAAAGAAGTATTGAAGAAGGTGGGTATATCAAGAAAGAAAAATATGTATTTAAAGGCAACACCATAACGAGTACCACAAAAAAAAGAACTACTCCAGAAACTACCAAAACATTTTCTATTGGTAATGCCACTCAAGATGTAGTATCAATTATGTATAAATTGAGAACTATGGATTTGTCTAAAATGAAAACAGGACAAGCACAATCTTTTACCATCGTTTTTGACGAAACACAGATTCCGGTTACCGTTAAATTATTGGGAACAGAGACTATTGCTGCTGGAAATTTAGGGTCTAAAAACTGCTACAAACTTTCTATTGGAGCCAAAACCGACGTATTAAAAGGAAAAGATAAAAACTTAATCTACTTGACTGCCGATTCCAAAAAAATTCCTGCATTAATGAAATTTAGTATTCCAGTAGGAACAGGACAATTGGCTTTAACTACGGCAACAGGAATTTAAAGCGATAGCAATGAGAAAAACATTTATTATTTTGTCAATTATACTAACGATAATTAGTATAATTTTTTCGGTTTTACCATTAGGAACTCTAGCTTTAGCGCCTATAGTTTTAGCTATCATAGCGATATTTATTGCTTTTAAGAAATCGACAATCACTGAAAGAACATTGCCAAAAAGACTTTTTATTGTTGCCTATCTTTGTGCTATTGTAGTCGTTGGAAAAACGATTCTACTAAAAGACAAAGTGGCCAAAGACACCAAATTTGAACAACAAAAAGCTGAAACCAAACAAGAAGCTAAAAAAGAATTGGAAGATTTAGAAAAAGATTTGAAGTAGCGGTGTTCAATATTGCGTGTTCAGTGAGTAGTAATCTGATGTCGTTTTACATTACTTCCAATTTCCAACTTCCAACCTCTATCGCTAATTCAAGATAGCATTACAATTTGGAATTTTTTATTGAAATTTATTTAGCTTTGTAGCCTATTACAAACAAACCATGAGAAACATCCTAATTATTGGTGCGGGTCGTTCGGCATCTTCTTTAATTCAATATCTTCTACAGAAATCAGATCAAGAAAATCTGCATCTTACTATTGGCGATTTATCCTTAGAATTGGCGCAAAGAAAAACCAACAATCATTCGAATGCTACAGCCATCCAATTAGATATTCATAATGAAACGCAACGTCACGCTGAAATACAAAAAGCGGATATAGTTATTTCGATGTTGCCGGCTCATATGCATATTGATGTTGCTAAAGATTGTATCACGTTCAAAAAGCATATGGTTACGGCCTCCTATGTTTCGGATGCTATGCAAGCATTGGATGCTCAAGCGAAAGAAAATGGATTGATTTTCATGAATGAAATAGGTCTTGATCCGGGAATTGACCACATGAGTGCGATGAAAGTGCTAGATGACATTCGAGAAAGAGGAGGAAAAATGCTATTATTCGAATCATTTTGTGGTGGATTAGTAGCGCCTGAAAGCGATAACAATTTGTGGAATTACAAATTTACTTGGGCACCAAGAAACGTCGTTTTAGCTGGTCAAGGTGGTGCTGCCAAATTTATTCAAGAGGGACGATATAAATATATTCCGTATCATAAACTATTTCGCAGAACCGAGTTTTTGGCTGTGGAAGGTTACGGAAAATTTGAAGGTTATGCCAATAGAGATTCTTTAAAATACCGCAGCGTTTATGGTTTAGACGATGTATTGACGCTGTATCGAGGCACCATTAGAAGAGTAGGATTTTCTAAGGCGTGGAATATGTTTGTGCAACTGGGTATGACTGACGATACTTATACTATGGAAAATTCGGAAACCATGAGTTTTCGCGAATTTACCAATTCCTTTTTGCCTTATCATCCAACAGATTCTGTAGAGATAAAAATGCGTTTAGCGCTCAACATTGAGCAGGACGATATTATGTGGGACAAACTTTTGGAACTCGATTTATTCAACCCAAATAAGATTGTAGGTCTGAAAAATGCTACGCCAGCACAAATCCTAGAACGTATTTTAAATGACCGTTGGACCTTACAACCCGATGATAAAGATATGATTGTGATGTACCACAAATTTGGTTATGAACTTGACGGAAAAGACCATCAAATAGATTCTAAAATGGTATGTATCGGCGACGACCAAACCTATACCGCTATGGCTAAAACCGTTGGTCTGCCTGTTGCCATGGCGACTTTACAAATCTTAAACGGTAACATAAAAACGCCAGGTGTGCAATTGCCTATCCGTAAAGAAGTATACGAGCCTATTTTGAGAGAGTTAGAGGAATTTGGTGTAATTTTCAAAGAAATTGAAATGCCATATATAGGTTATAATCCTGATAAGTTGGTGGTTTCGGTATAAGGAATTAGTCATTTAAAAAATTAAAATCAATTTTTTTAAGTTTAAATAGTGCTTAATCTAAACCCATTAAGTTAATAAGTTTTCTCTTTTAAAATAGGTGCTCCAATTTAAACATACAACAATAGTAGTAGAATTAACAAACTTAATCTGTTATTTTAAAGCAATAGGTAATTTGTATTAGGACTTATTTGTAAAAAGGAAGCCGTTACTCCATTCCATCAATTTTCACATTCATTTTTCCTGTTGAGGTGATAAAGGCAATGATGGCCGTATTGGTTAATTCTATTTTTTCAAATTCAAAATCGTTCAACGTACCATTGACAAAAACACCCTTCATTGGCGAGAAGTTATTGAGATACGGCAATAAACTCTTTTTGCCTTCGTCAAGGTTTTCTTTTATAGAATAACGACAACTTTCTTCTATTTTCTTCAAAATTACTCCTTGCAATAACCAGTTGGCTGTTTTGGTTAAAATGCCTTTGGAGTTTAACACATAATCCATTTGTTCAAAATAAATCTCTTTAGTTATGTTATTGTACATAGGAACGCCGCTTAAATAAATACTCCCGTTGATGCTTCCCGTCATGTCGAGTGCAATGATCATTTTACCATCTTTTGCCCATAAATCTACTTTTTGAACGACAATTTTTCGACTTCCCGAGGCAAATTCTTTCCCTTGAAAATTTTTAGTAATAATGCGTGACGCACTTTCATAGGTTGAAATGGCCGCTACAGAAGCCGTAGTTTTGTCGGGTACTTTACTCACAGGTTTAAAAGAAATACTCTCTTTATCGAAGGTAGCTTTAGGTTGTTCGCCCACCATTGTTTGCATCGTACATTTCAATCCCAAATCCATTTTAATTTTACTTTTTTGCAAAACGGCATCGGTTACATATACTTCTACTGGCGTCATTTTAAACCATGTTTCATATTGTTGGCTGGTTTCAAAAGGTTTGCTCATGGTTTGTAAAACATTCAAAACATAAGGTTTAAAGTCACATGATTTTTGAATCGCTTCATCAATTTTTTTAGCCATTTTATTTTTAAACAACGACAAAGTAGGATTGATAATATAGGTAATGGGCACTTTTCGTCCAGCGACCAGAATACTCGGACTTTCACTCCATTGAAAATCTTCTATCACAGAGTTGGTGTTCATTCTCCAATTGGATAATTTAACGTTGCTTAGTAAGGTAATGGTTCCGTTTAATTGAATTTCTCTGGTGTCATTCAATCCCATGAATTCAGTGCCATATTTGAATTTTGCCCAAATTTTCAACGGCAATACCGATTCTATTTTACCCTCTTTTTCGATAAGTTTTATCGGAGCCGTTTTCCAAATTTTCATTTCGGTTTTGTCGTCTTCCAAATTATCGTCTTGATACACCAATCCAGACAACGTTTTATTGAGCTGATTTTCAATTTCTTTAAGTGTGATTTCCATTGGCATGCTCACAAATGAAGCATTGGTTTTATAAGCCATTGGAGTATTCTGAGACGGTTCTGGCTTTAAAGCTGCAATTTTACTCGTGGGCGAACAGCTAAAAAGTAGCATTAACATTGTGATATTAGAGAAAACAATAAGATTTCTTTTCATTTTATAATCTAAATTAATTTGGGTGTGAATGTAACAAAAATAATAAATTAACGTCTGATAAGGATATGTTAATTTAGTAGTATTCATTTTTAAACTATTAAATTTGCCAATTATTTCACTTTTGAAAATGAATATGAAAAACACCAGTTGTAAAATAATAATGCTTATGGTTTTGTTTTTGGGAATTGCTTCCCAAGCGCAATCCAAAAAGTGGACGCTTAAAGAGTGTGTAGATTATGCACTCAAAAATAATATTTCCATTAAGCAAACCGAATTAGATGCTGAAACCACAGCAATAGGCAAAAAAGCAGCAATCGGTAATTTTCTTCCCAATCTTAACGCCAATGCTTCTCATTCTTGGAATATTGGTTTAAATCAAAACATCACAACGGGATTGTTGGAAAATCAAACCACACAATTTACTTCGGCGGGATTGAGTTCCAATATTACAATTTACAATGGTCTTCAAAATCAGAATAAATTACGAAAAGCCAATCTTTCAAACATTGCTGCACAATATCAATTGTCTAAAATTAAAGACGATATTTCGTTGAATGTAGCTAATGCGTACTTGCAAATACTTTTCAATAAAGAAAATTTAAAAGTTCAAAATGAGCAGTTGACGTATGATACCAAGCAACAAAAAAAGAGTGAAGAACTTGTAGCAGCAGGAATGGTTGCTCGTGGTGATTTGCTAGATGTGAAGGCAACCGTCGCAGCGGATAGACAAAAAGTGATTGCAGCAGAAAATACCTTATTCATTTCAAAATTAAGTTTGGCGCAGCTACTACAAATAGAAGATTTTCAAACGTTTGACGTTGCCGATGTAGATTATGAAGCTAAACCAAGTGAAACCATGCTTCAAACACCCGAAAATATTGTTAAAAAGGCATTGCAGGAACGTGTAGAACTTAAAATTGCGAAAGCAAATTTAGAAATTGCAGAGAAAGATGTAAAAATTGCCAAAGGAGCTTATCAGCCAAGTTTAACTGGTTTTTATAGCTTTAGTAGTAGAGTGAGTTATGCCGATAGAATCGTAGGATTTGAACAAAATGTTACCAATCCAACAGCGGTAATCGGACAAGTTGAAGGAACGGGACAAAATGTAATTCAGCCAAATTTTACCACAGTTTTAGGAAAACCATTGCCGTTTTTTGACCAATTTAGTAGAAACAAAGGACATAATTTTGGGGTGCAGTTGAATATTCCAATTTTAAATGGGTTTTCTGCTAGAAATAATGTGGAACGCTACAAAATTGCTTTGGAACGTGCTAAAACCAACGAAAAACAAGCCATATTAGATGTAGAACGAAATGTTTATACTGCCATCACTAACGCCAAAGTTGCTTTAAACGCTTATGATGCCGCAGTAGCCGCTTTTGATGCTCGAAAAGAAGCATTCAATTATGCTAAAGAAAAATATGCGGTGGGAATGATGAATAGTTTTGATTTCACACAATCACAAACGTTGTACACCAATGCCCAATCGGAAGTCTTGAGAACTAAATATGATTATATATTTAAAGTCAAAATAGTAGAGTTTTATTTCGGAATACCAATCATTGAAAAATAAGAAGATCATGTCAAAAAAGAAAATTTATATTGTTGTTGGAGTAATAATTTCTATAGTTATCCTTTTAGTGGTGTTAAAATCAAAAGGAGTTATTGGTAAAAATGATGATTCTAAGGAGGTGGAAACAGCCAAAGCTAATGAAATTACTATTGTTGAAACCGTTTCGGCAACTGGAAAGATTCAACCCGAAGTGGAAGTAAAAATATCTTCTCAAGTTTCGGGAGAAATTATTGACTTGCCGGTCAAAGAAGGACAAGTAGTAAAGAAAGGTGATTTGTTGGTTAAAATCAATCCCGATGTCTATACTTCTGGATTAAATCGTTCGGTATCTAATTATTCTGGAACAAAATCGGGATTAGATCAAGCCGATGCTTCCTTCAAAGAAGCGCAAGCAAGCTATGAACGAAACAAAACACTGTATGACAAAGGAATTATTTCAAAATCAGATTGGGATAAAGCCACAGCTTCGTTTGAAGTTGCTAAAGCCAATAGACATACTGCGTATTTTAATGTACAAAGTGCTTCGGCATCGGTTAAAGAAGCAAAAGATAATTTAGGACGAACGATAATTTATTCGCCAAATGATGGAACCATTTCTAAATTAAGCGTGGAACTTGGCGAACGAATTTTAGGAACCCAACAAATGGCAGGAACCGAGTTGTTGCGAGTGGCGAACTTAAACAACATGGAAGTTGAAGTCGATGTCAATGAAAATGATATTGTAAAAATAAATATTGGCGACGAAGCCAAAATTCAAGTGGATGCTTATTTGAAAAAAGAATTTAAAGGTATAGTTACGAGCATTTCGAATTCGGCTAGCACCACAACCACGGCAGACCAAGTAACCAATTTCAAAGTAAAAGTGAGAATCCTAAAAGAATCCTATATGGATTTGATTAAAGGAAAACCAGAAACCTATTCTCCTTTCAGACCCGGAATGACTGCTACGGTAGATGTTATTACCAAAAGAAAGCAAAATGTTATCGGAATCCCTATTAGTTCTGTGGTGATTAAATCAGATACAACGGCTACAAAACCTTTTGCCATGGCTGACGACAAGAATAAAGTAAAATCTAAAAGCGATAAAAAATACGAATGTGTTTTTGTAAAAGTTGGCGATAAAGCAAAAATTAGAATTGTAAAAACCGGTATTCAAGACGATACGAATATTGAAATTTTATCGGGCTTGAACAAAGGCGATGAGGTGATTACAGGACCTTATGTTACCGTTTCCAAAGAGTTGAATTCGGGAGATAAAATCAAGAAAAGTACACTACCCAAAGACAAAGATAAACCTAAAAATTAATTTAGTTTCCACATGAGTTATATTCTCAATATAGAAACAGCAACCAAAAATTGCTCGGTGTCTTTGGCTCACAATGGGGTGACGTTACTATGTAAAGAAATTTCAGATCAAGGCTATTCTCATGCCGAAAAATTGCATGTCTTTATTGATGAAATCATGAAAGAATCGGGTCTTGCAATGGCCGATTTACAGGCGATTGCAGTAAGCCAAGGACCAGGTTCATACACCGGTTTGCGTATCGGTGTTTCCTCTGCAAAAGGCTTATGTTATGCACTTTCCATTCCGTTGATTGCTGTAGATACCTTGACAACATTAGCCAGCCAAGTTCAAAAAACGGACGGTTTGATTGTGCCGATGATTGACGCCCGCAGAATGGAAGTCTATAGTGCCGTGTTCGATTCTAATAAGAAGATGATTCGAGAGGTTCAAGCCGAAATTTTAACAGAAGATAGTTTTGCAGAGCAATCAGAACCTATTTATTTTGTAGGCGATAGTAATGAAAAAGCAAAGTCAGTTTTAACAAAATCCAATTTTATTTTCCTTGACACGATTGTGTTTCCTTCGGCAAACGAAATGAGTGCTATGTCGTATAATAAATTTCTTAAAGAAGATTTTGTAGATGTAGCGTACTTCGAGCCTTATTATTTGAAGGATTTTATGATTACTAAATAGTTATTTTTTAGAACTCTCGACCGTAAAAGGTTGAATTATAATTCCGGCTTCGTCAAAAGCGGTTTTACATTGTTCTAAAATATCTGATGAAACGATACCAAAATCCTCATTTTTAGTCCAAGGACGAACGGCAAGATGAATCGAATTATCCGTTAAATCTTTTACCATCACCGAAGGAGCAGGCATCTTTAACACTTTGGGATGCGTTTCTAGTACAGTCATCACAATTTCTTTGGCGTTTTTGATATTTGTATCATACGATATAGTGAATACTAAATCGGCTCGTCTGTTGCCTTCAACCGAATAATTGGTGATGACACCGTTAGATAACACGCCATTAGGCACAAAAATGGTTTGATTGTTTACCGTAAGTAATTTGGTTACAAATATTTGAATTTCTTTTACTGTTCCCGTTACGCCTTGCGCCTCTATGGTATCTCCCACACGAAACGGTTTGAAAAGAATGATTAACATTCCTCCCGCAAAATTGGATAATGAGCCTTGTAATGACATGCCAATTGCTAATCCGGCCGCTCCTAAAATAGCAACAAAAGACGAAGTCTCGATGCCAAGTTTTGAAATAAAGGTTACAAATAATAAAACACGCAATACCCAAATTAAAATATCTGCCAAAAATTTAGATAGAGTAGGGTCTAAATTTCGTTTAACCATTATGCGCTTCACTAAATTATTGATAAAGCGTATGGCGTAAATTCCGATAAAAAGAATTACTAATGCCGAAATTAATTTTGGAGAATAATCAATAAGGACTTTCATAAATCCTTTGATGTACCCTTCTGCGGTAAAAAAATCGTTTTCTGCTTCCATAATAGTATAAAAAAATCACGCAAGTGTAGCGTGATTAGTAGGAGTCAAAGATACAATTTTTGAAATTATTTAAAAGTTTAAATTTCATAATTCAAAGTAATACTTTATAGTTCATACTGTTTGCATGTTTACCATCATCCATGATAGACTCTCGAAGCCACGATTAAACCTTCTTTTATTTCTAATACTTCTGCAACCAACATGTCGTTTTCGTTTTCAACCGTTCTGATGTATTCCATGAAAACCCGATCTGAATTTGCGGTAAGCGAAGTAACTTTATAGTTCAACGTCGGTAATCGGTCGAAAGCATCTTGCCACCAAGTTCTTAAAGCATTTTTTCCGGTGACTAATCCATTCGTTTCAGGGTGTCTAATTTTTAATTTCGGACTATAATGTTCGGCATCCTCATCATATAATGAAAGAAGTTTCTCCAAATTATGTGCGTTAAAGGCTTCAAACCAGGCGTGAGTAATGGATAGGTTTTTTTGACTTGTCATGTTTTATAAAAAAACCACGAATTACGTGGTTATAGGTTTTTTAAATTTATAATTTCTTGTTCGGTAAGGGCTCGCCAATTTCCTCTTGGGAGATTCTTTTTAGTCAATCCGGCAAAGGCAACGCGATCGACTTTAATGACAGTGTATTTATAATGTTCAAAAATAGCACGAACCACCTTTACATTTGGGGTTCTTAATTTGATTCCGATTTCATTTTTGGGTTCGTTTTCGATGTAGCTCACTTCATCAACAAACAATTTATGTCCGTCTAAGGTAACTCCATTGGATATTTTTTCTAAATCTTCAAATTTCAGATTTTTATCTAAAGTGACTTGATAGATTTTGGATGATTTTTGGTTTGGCAAACTAAATTTACGAATAATGTCGGTATCATTAGTAAATAATAAGAGTCCGGTTGTGTTTTTATCCATCCTTCCAACAGGAGAAAGAGCCGAGGTGGACGCTCCTTTAATCAATTCGGAAACATTTCGATGCTCGACTTCTTCGTTGGATGTGGTAAAGTTTTTGGGTTTGTTTAAAACAAAATATTCTTTTTTCTCGGGCATCAAGGTAGCGCCATCAAAGTTTACGACATCTCCAGGTTTTACTTTGTATCCCATTTCGGTAACAGGAATGCCATTGACTTTCACATTTCCCGATTGGATGTAAATATCAGCATCACGACGAGAGCAGGCTCCCGAATTAGCAATGTATTTGTTCAAACGAATTTCGTCCGATTTTATGGGTTTTGGTACGTTTGGAGAATCCTTTTTTACTACTGGTTTTCTATTTTGAGAACGTTTTGCCATAGCAGGTTTAGCAGTAGTAGATGATTTTTTTCTATCGCCACTTGGTTTGCTGGATCCTGTTCGTTTTTTGTTATTGGAATTATTCATGCTTTTTTATTTTTGCAAAGATACTCTTTTTGAGCGGAACTATTGGTGCTATTGTGAAAGCTTGGTTTTTAGAAATCGCTCTGAATCACGTTATACTTGTTTTCAAGAATATCAGCGAGCACTTTTGGATGGGTATTGGTGTAAAATTGTTGTTTGCTTTTTTCTGGAATTTCTCGAAAACCAATTTTTTCGGTAATTATTTTTTTAGTTTGCTTGGCAACAGCTTCACCAGAATCAATAATGGTGATGGAAGAAGGAATAATTTTTTTTATCTGTGGGATCAAATAGGGATAATGGCTACAACCAAGAACAAGATAATCGATATTGGACTGAATCATTGGCGTTAGATATTGAGATAATAAATGTTCCATTTCCAGGGTATTGATTTTACCGTTTTCAATAAGTTCTACGAGTCCAAATCCAATTTGCTCAATGATTTGAATGTCTTGAAATTGTTCCACATTTTTGTAAAACAATTCACTGTTTAGCGTTCCTTTGGTGGCGAGAATTCCGATTTTTTGTGTTGCAGAATGAAGTGCAGCTGGCTTAATAGCAGGTTCGATTCCAATAAAAGGGATGTCATATTTTGCTCGTAATTCTTTAATGGCATTGGTGGTAGCGGTATTGCAAGCGACGACAATGAGTTTGCAATTTTTACTTAAAAGAAGTTCGGTGTTTTTACTACTTAAATAGATAATTTCTTCTTTAGATTTTTCACCATAGGGTGCATTTTTGCTATCGGCTAAATAAATAGTATCTTCATTGGGTAGCAATTGATGAATTTCTTTCCAAATAGAAGTACCACCAATTCCCGAATCAAAAAGTCCTATGGGGTTGTTGTTTATCATAAAACAAATGTAAAAAAAAACTGCTCAAATAGTTTGAACAGTTTTTAATAATTATATAAGGATGTATTAAAATCCTAAATCTTTTTTAACATCGGCAGTTAAATCTGGACCATCAGAAAGTAATAAGTCAGCAGCATTTAATACATATTGATATCCTTTTGCTTTACCCACTTTTTGAATGGAAGCTTTTACTTTTTCAGTAATTGGTTTCATTAAATCAGCTTCTTTTTTCTGTAAGTCTTTTTGAGCAGTTTCTTGATAATCGCTAATTCTTTTAGCCATATCTTGCATTTCTGTTTGACGCGTTTGGTTTACGGCATCTGTAACAGTTGCCGCTTCACCATCATACTTTTTAATTTTGGATTGATATTCATCTACCATAGTTTTGTATTCAGCGGTGTAGGTGTCACTTAATTTTTTTAGTTGGCTTTGAGCATCAAGAACTGCAGGCATTTTAGACATTACATCATTAACATCAACATGAGCGGTCTTCGCTTGAGCATTAATAGTTTGAAAACCAAGTAAAGCTATTGCAGCTATCAAGAATGTTTTAAATTGTTTCATTGTTTTAAGGGTATTAATTATTTATTTTAATTTATTAAGGTTTATTATTTTCTGTTGTCTTTTTAGCATCTTCTTTTGCTTTTTTTGCTGCTTCTCTATCTGCAATTATTTTTAATCGCTTGTCATCGGCAGCTTTTTTTCGATCATCAATTGCCTTTTTTCTGTCTTCTAAAGTTTTCTTTTTAGCTTCTTCAGCAATTGCCTTTTTATCAGCTAATTTATCGACAGTGTTTGTTTTGGTGCTGTCACTGCTTTTCGTTTGAATAGTTTTATCAGAAACTGTACCAGTTTTTTTTCCAGTTTTTTCTTCTAAAAATTGCTTTCTTTTTGCCTCTGCATCTGCTTTTCTTTGTTCAGCAGCAAGTTTTTTATCTTCAATCATTTTTAGTCGATCCGCTTTTCTCTGGTCGCTTAATTTTTGTTTCTCTGATAATTGAGGATTATCATCTAACATATCCTGTTTCCGTTGCTTTTCTTCTTCAAGCTTTTGCTGTTTTTTAGTCAATTGCTCTCTCTTTCCAGCTCTCATTAAAACTTGAACAACCCGATCACTAATATCATGTTTTTTTGCCGCAAAAAGCATGGTTAAATCGGATGATTTATCAAACACATAATCATATTTTTTAGCCTCGGCGATATCTTGAACGGCATTAAAAACTTGATCTTGAATAGGCTTTATCAAAACAGATTTTTGAGTAATTAAATCGCCATTTGGACCGAATTTTTTTTGAGTATATGCAATTAATTCATTTTCCTGAAATGTGATTTCTTCTTCTCTTTCGTCAATTAGTTCTTTAGTTAGTAATACTTTTTCAGATTTTAAAGCTTCTTTAAGCTTACCAATATCATTTTTTTTAGTTTGAATCTCTTGCTTCCATTTTTCAGCTTTTTGGTCTAATTGACTTTTGGCTTCAGCATAATCGGGAACTTTTTCAAGGATATATTCCATATCAATATATCCAATTTTAATACCTCGAGATTGCGATTTAGCACTATATGTTATTAATAATGAAATGGTTATCGCTAGTAATATATATTTTTTCATAACTTTATGTTTAGAAATGTTAAGCAAATATACTAAAATTGTTGTCCAATTATGAAATGTGTTTGCCATCCACTTCTCACACTCGATCCAGGAACAGGATCAAAGCCGTTTGCAAAGTCAATCCCTAAAAGCCCAAAGGCTGGCATAAATATTCTAATACCAAATCCTGCAGATCTTTGTAACACGAATGGATTATAATCTCTAAAATTAGTGTAAGAAACACCGCTTTCTACAAAAGTAAGTCCATAAATAGATGCCGCTGCTTTTAATGTTAATGGATAACGTAACTCCATAGAGAATTTGTTGTAAATAGTTCCTCCAGTTGAAACAGATAGGGATTGATTTGGGTATCCTCTTAATTGGATTACCTCTCTACCATCTAAGGCATAATTAGCTAGACCATCACCACCAAGGAAAAATCGTTCAAATGGAACAACACCTCGGGCAGAGTTATAAGCACCAAGATAACCAAATTCTCCTAAAGTTTTTAATACTAAAGCATGTTGATCATCTCCATATAATTTGGTATACCAATCCATTTTTAATTTTACTTTGTAAAACTCAAGCCAATTAAATCGTTTTTGATCTACTTTGGCGACATCGGCATCGGCATCTTGATAATTATCAACCTTTACATATCCTGTAACAGGAACTCCTCCTTTAATAGCGGTGGTTGATTTTATATAATCGCCAGTATTTATATAACCATCATTGATAACACTGTAATAACCTGCTCCCGGGTTGGTCAATTTATAATCAGCTTGATTACCTAAATCGGAATAATTAACTCCGTTAAATAAGGAATAAGGTAACGTAAATTTAGTGTTTATACTAAATTCGGAACCTTTGGTTGGATATACTGGATTAACACCTTTACTGTTTCTTGATAAACCTATATTAAAAGCAAAGTTTTTTGAAGAACCATTTCCAAAAGTAAATAGTGGCGTATTATAATTATGCAAATCATAATGTTGAAAACTTAAAGCCGTAGATAACACGAAAAAGTCATCGGGAACGGTCAGTCTTTTGGCGATTCCAACAGTTAAGGATGTGATGTTGAAACTTTTACTTTTATCAATACTAGTATACGATCCTGAATATAGATATTGCTTACTTTGCGAAATAGAGGTTGAAAAGCTAATAGGTTTTTTTCCTCCTAACCAAGGCTCTGAAAAGGATAAACTATACGTTCTAAAAAAGGTACTCGCTTGAAGGCGTAATGCAACTTTTTGTCCGTCTCCCATGGGCAATGGGTGATAAGATTCTTTTTTGAATAAATTTTGGATAGAAAAGTTGTTGAAGGAAAGTCCTAACGTACCGATAAAGCCTCCACCGCCATATCCACCTTGGAGCTCTACTTGACTAGATCCTTTTTCTTTTAAATTGTATTCAATATCAACAGTACCGGCGGTTGGGTCAACATTTTTAAACTTTGGGTCGATAGCTTCTGGGTCAAAAAATCCTAATTGTCCAATTTCTCTAATAGTTCTTACTAAATCTTCTTTGCTATATTTTTCGCCTGGCTTTGTTCGTAACTCTCTGTAAATAACTTTATCATTCGTTTTATCATTTCCAACTACAGAAATTTTGTTGAAATAAGCTATAGGACCTTCCGTCACCCTTATTTCAAAATCTATTGAGTCATTAACCGATCTCACTTCAACCGGATTTATGTTTGAGAAAAGATACCCGCTATTTTGATATAAATTGGTTAAATCCTCACCATCAGGTTTGGTTTTGTCGGCAACTCGTTTATCAAGAAGAACCCCGTTATATACATCACCTTTTTTAATCCCTAGAATGTTATTTAACAATTGGTCAGAATAGACAGAATTACCTAAAAATTTAATATTTCCAAAGTAGTATTTCTTACCCTCTTCTACTTTAATATTAATCCCAATTTTATTTTTTTTCTTATCTAACCAAACCGAGTCACTAATTACTCTAGCATCACGATATCCTTTTTCTTTGTAGGCATCTACTACTTTAACTAAATTAGGTTTGACAGGATCACCGCTAAACTCATCAAAAGTTGGTAATATATTATTTAGTAGTCCCATTAACCTTAAAATTTATAATTACCCATTATACTTCCAATTCGAGAACCCGCAGAAGTATCTGCTGCTTTTTGTAACTTACCAATATCTCCACCACCTTGTCCCATCAACATACTACCTGCAAAATCTCCTGCTGCACGTGCATTATTCTTTTGCCCATCTGCATTTAAAGCCGCTTTGGCTTGTGCATCCATTTGGTACTTCTGCAACTGTGAGTTAAAAACTTTGTCTCCTTCATTTATGTTAGTAGCATAAGCAGAATTTAGGTTACCTAATAACGCTTGTTTATTAGCTGCTTCTCTACTTGCTAAATCTTCATAACCTTGATTAGCTTGACCTTGACCAAGCATACCCATTGCTAAAGCCTGTGCGCCATCACTAGAATTTCTACTAGCATTTGCGTTCATATTTGCTTGTGAATTAGCTATACCCCTTTCTGCGGCATCTGCCCCTGCCATCCTTCCGTTCATAGCATTTTTAGCTACGCCTAATTGTTCGGCAGCGTATGGATTTGCTTGATATGGTGTAAATTGTGGGTGAATTTTGCCGCCCTGAAAAAGTTGGGTTACTCCTGAAAGTAACTTTGGGGCTGCCGCAATTGCGCCTAAAGCTAATAGTGGTAAAGGCATATTATTGTATTCTAAATTTTAAATCAATATTGTTTTCATCCATGAGTATGTTACAAACAGTTTTATTCACTTCG
>CAZSZH010000034.1:0-26521 GCA_964610785.1 uncultured Flavobacterium sp.
AACAGAAGAATTGTTTACCACCAATTTCAAAACTACTGGCAAATGCTCACTCATATTATAGAGCGCGTTGGTAACCGTACTCGGTACAGTTGCAGTAGTGGGCGGATCAATTAGTGCTGCTCCTACATGATTTCCATCTTGACCAACAACTTGATACGTTCCGGAAATATAGTGTAACGAATTGGTACCGTTCTTTAACGAAGAGGTTATCAATATATGGTCAAAACGATCATTTAAACCTCCTGTTGCTAGACAATCGCCGGGATCTGATGTTCTTGTGCTTTGTGTAAGCCAATGAGCAAAGGTATTCGGATTGGCAGACCAATCACCCAGTTGATTTGCTGGATCGTAAAATTTTGTGTTGGTATTCGTAGAGTTTATTAATTTTTGAAAACAAGTTTCATTAGAAGAAGTTGTATTAAAATCTCCCATAAAAATAATATTTTCGTTGGTGGTCGTATTTGCATTAAGCCAACTCATCGCCCCACCAATTTCGGTAGCTCGGTCAGAGGCATTTCCTGAACCCGATTTCAGATGCGCTACCACTATTTTCAAAAAAATAGTATCATGTGTGGTCGCTAAATTAGGAGATTTAAAATATAATTTATGGAGTTTAATATCACTAATATTGGGGTCGGCACTGTAAATTACCGTACTGTTTTTAAAACCAAACTTATTCGTTTTAAAATACAACATATCGGCTTTAGTATAAGTAGATACAGTACTAAAACTACCGCTACCCCAACAGCCGTTGCAAACGGGGTTTAACACATTGTTCAGAACGGTATTAGTACAAAAATTAGCATCACCATTCATTTTTATCAAACCAATAATGTCTGGATTTTCATAGCTAATAATGGTTCTTAAATACGCAGATTTGGTATTGATATTTAATAATGGGCAACTTGTGGTGGGAGCAATACCAAAATTACCCACATTATAACTCATTATTTTTATAGAGTCTAAGGCTGTTTGAGCATTTGATAGTGCAATGTTGAACAAAAAAAACACGAAATAGAGAAGACGTGTTATTAAAGTTAATTGTTTGCTAAATAATTTCAATTTTTTTTGATGTTAAGTGTTCTTACTAAAACTTAATTATCATGTTAGTAAAATCATAGTACAAGTCAAAAGTAATTAAAAAGGTTTTAATCCAAATCAAATAGTTATTATTTTAATACCTCTATTGGAAAAAGTTATCAATCAACCTAAATTAATTAATCGTAATATCTTGCTGTGAAGTGGAAATGATTTCCGGTTTTCCTTTGTACAATTCGATTTTTCCGGTAATACAAATGTTTTTTCCTTTATAGTAATCTGCAGGAACAAAGCTATAGTTCTTCAATTTATTGGCATATATTACCACAGTTAAAGGGCAGTTTGGATATTCACCACCCACATTCAACAACGTCATTCCATTAGAATCCAGTACTTTAGTTGAATATACTCTACTGCAAATGGATTCGCGTTTGCCAATATAATCAGCTGCTTTATTGACATCAATCACGGTTACTGGTTCCGATGATTCCGCTACCTTTGGCGCAGTCACAGCAGTAGTACCAACATATTGAACGTTATGAAAGTAGTGTTCTAAAACAGCCGCAAGTCGTAAACCCGCTTTAAGAATTTGTAATTTGATTATAGGCACATTGGCATCCACATAGATATCACTAATTTTAGCATCATTCAGTTTGTATGCATTTTTTAAATATTTTCTAGAATCTTTGGCCCAAGCAGTTACATCAATCTGTTGAATCGCTGCAAGTTCTGTTGGCTTATAGGCATTCATCTTCATCAAATCGGCAAGCGTTACATTTTTATATTCAATGATATCGGTATCCCACAACGAGTGAAGATTGGTATCACGACCAAAAAAGGATACTTTAACCGTATTTCCTCCCTTATCATCTTTGTATCCCACGTGCAAAGGCATGTGTAAATCTCCAACTAAATGAAATAAATACAATAATCTCGTTTTAATTTCATCATTAGACAATGATTTTAAGTTGTCAAGATCTTTGAGCGTTTTATTCAGAACATTGATAATATTATCACCCGATAATTCGGTTACATCAGCACCACGTTCAAAATCAATATAATGGTACGGCTTCATAAAGTTGTAATTCTTATCCGAACGCATCATATCCATCCAATTCGCTGCATCTTCTATGCTCATGCCATCAAGATATTGAAGAACAGTTTGCTTGGTTTTGGCATTCATATGATTGAAGGCCACTTCGGCAACTAACGAATGTCCGTTATGTCCCCATGCAAATAGATTGGTAGTCGTTAGCGATAGCACTGCTAGTAATAATAAACGTTTCATTGAAAATATTTTTCATCAAATCTATTCTTTGTACCATAAATAGAATAAAAACCTTTATTAATATTAGCTTAATATTTTAGTACGAATAACCCCCTAAATATTGAAGACTTGAGCAATTATAGTAGTAAAATTATGTCGAAGCTTTGCCAATTTATCATAAACATACAAGTACACGAATTTGCAGTTAAAGTTTCTCTAATCAATAAAAGCAATTGGTATCATGAGTACTATTGCTACAGCACATAAAACAACTTTTAGGTTATTGACCAAAAGGTTTCTGATTGGTACAGTTAATATTTTCACCAGGACTAACGGTAAAATACTGGCAGAAAAAGAGGTAGTACTGGTAACGATACGTTGTTTTAGGTAAATCACTACTCAAGCCACATTCTACGCCACCATTAATGACATTGACCGTAGCGCCAAATCCGGGAAGTCTCCCTTTAGCCAAATCGTTTTCAGTAGGAATCCAGTTTGCGACCATAATATCATGGCAAGAAGGTTTCGGAAATTGAGGAGTCATCCAGAACCAAATAGCAGAAGCAAACGAAAGAACCGAATCTTGAGCAACATATTCTGGATGCGCCAGCAAAGTATCTTTGGTTCCATACCATGCCTCGCTAAATTGTCCGTAATTATAATTCCAACTCATTTGTTTAGGTCCTCGTCCATAATATTTTTTATTTGCAACAGCAGGATATTTTATTTTTGAAACATCGTTGTAATCCAATGGTTCATTGAGATTTTGTTCTTCTGTAAAAAATAATCCCCATTTAAAATAACCACCCGGAGCATCATCCCAACCTCCACTTGTTTCTTGAGCAATATTGGCTAAAAAAGCAGCTAATTCTCGTTTTTGAGTGCTAGCATCGCCCTCAGACAAAAAATCTTTAAATAAGTTGGCAGCCTGAATAAAAGCTTGATAGGAATAAAAATCGTGGGTACTGGTTTTCTTCTGTCCTTTACCCACTCTATTCGGAAATAGAATATCCCAATCTTTGACTTTAATCAGTTTGGCCACTTTCGACTTTCCTTTACTTTTTTTCAATTGTTCCACTAAAGGGACAGCAACAGTCGTGATCTGCGACACCGCTTGTAAAGAGATAAGCACCATGATACTATAGCAAATTTTTTTCATAAATAGAATTGTGGTCTTGATTACTTTCTCGTGATTTGGTGATACCTCTTTAATTTCATTTTTAGAAGCGACAACGATAAAGCCTCTTGGACTAAAGTAAAGATAACAAAAATAAAAATAAAATTGACGATACTCCAGCAATTTAGGACGGCATTAAGAGTTTGTTCTTGTTGTCATTGGCGGTATTCATAGCGTGCTGCTGCCAAACGAATGGGGATATCCTGAAAAAATTTGCATGGATTATTTCTATTTTACTACTTTAGCCAAATGATTAAAGTAGTAGTTATTGGTTCTGGAAATGTGGCACAGCACTTGATTTCGGCATTCGAAAACGAAAGTTCGATTGATTTAGTTCAAGCTTTTGCTCGAACGACAAGCAGCCTCTTACACCTACTCGATGCTACTAAAATTACTACTGATTTTAGTGCATTAAAAGATGCCGATCTATACATCATTGCAGTTTCAGACGATGCAATACCTGCTGTTTCGCAGTCGTTAGCGCTTACAAACAAATTAGTAGCCCACACATCAGGTAGCGTGTCGCTAGAGGATTTGAGCGCTACTAATAGAAAAGCGGTTTTTTACCCCTTGCAAACCTTATCAAAAAATAAAGCCGTTACTTTTAAAGAAGTACCTTTATGCATTGAAGCTCAAAATGACGCTGATTTAACATTGCTGCACCAGGTTGCAAGTAGTATTTCTGATAAAGTGTATCATATTAATTCGGTACAACGGCAATCATTGCACGTTGCTGCGGTATTTGTGAGTAATTTTGTCAATCATTTATACAAGTTAGGCAATGATATCTGCAACGAACATCAGATTGCCTTCGAAATACTGCAACCTTTACTCCTAGAAACGGCTCAAAAAGTTCAAATACTATCGCCAGATGCAGCGCAAACTGGTCCTGCAAGCAGAAAAGACAGTACTACCATAAACAAACATCTGGCTCTATTGACCGATGAGAATCAGAAGGAAATTTATAAAATACTCACCAAATCCATCATAGATCATGGCAAAAAGTTATAAAGAATTATTACACGATATTACCACATTTATATTTGACGTGGACGGAGTATTGACCGACAGCTCGGTTCATATTACGCCAACGGGTGAAATGCTTCGTATTATGAACATTCGCGATGGTTTTGCCATGAAAGCAGCCTTAGAAAGTGGTTATAATGTATGTATCATATCGGGGGGAAACAATGAAGGAGTTCGAATTCGATTGCGAAATTTAGGGATTCACGACATCCATTTAGCCAGTCCCAACAAAGTAGAAACTTTTAAGGAATACATCGAATTATATCAAATCAAACCCGAACAGGTATTGTATATGGGCGATGATATTCCCGATTATCATGTCATGCAATTGGTAGGATTACCAACTTGTCCGCAAGATGCCAGTCCTGAAATTAAAGCGATATCAAAATATATTTCACACAAAAATGGCGGAAAAGGCGCCGTTCGCGAGGTGATTGAACAAGTAATGAAAGTGCACGGAAAATGGCATTTGTATTATGATGGGAAGCATGATTAGTGAACAGAGTTTGAAAAAGTAGGCAGTGATCGGTGTTTAGTAATCCTCAGAATGTTGAAATAATTAATGTTTTCAAATCAAAATAGATGAAAAAACATTTATTATCTTCTCAACATCTCAAAATACTCCGCTAGAAATTGATTTTCAAAACTAATAGTCAAATATTTAGTCAACGGAATAGGCTTTGTAAATCCCTTCCATTGGGTAAATAAATCGCCAATAACATAATGTGCATTGAAATTTATTTGCTCTAAATAATCTTGAGCATCATGGAAACCTAGTTTATCCCAGTTGGTTTTATCACCATCAATAAACAATCCTACAGAAGAATCACTAGAATACTGCTCTTGATTATTTATATTTTGTAGCATTTTTATAATGGTTACAACGTCATAATTGATATGATATAAATTGAGTTTTCTTCCATAATGAGATATTTCATATCGAGAAATAAAAGGATTTTCTAATTTCATTAGATTATCCATATAGTTTATACCATATTGATTTTCTAATTCCGAAACCAAATTTTCAACAACTTTAGGCAACTCCTTTAAAGATTCGCTTCTTTTTGAAAGTACTTCAAAATCATTCAAAATCATTTCTACATAAGCTTGTTTTAAGTACATGTGTCTTTGAAAAAAATTATGTAGAAATCCTCTCGGGTCCATTAGAACAATAGTGTCGACTTTAAAATCTCCAAACAATTTTAAAATTTCATCTAAAATATAAAATTGACTATAATGTGTGTTGGTAAAATATAAAGAGTGTCCATTCTTTATATCATTGGTCAATAAGCTAATAAGGTCGTTTTCTTTGTCTTGAGTAATCATTATAAATAAATTAAATTAGAGACTTATTTAGTAGCTACTTTCGGAACCGCCTCCACCTGAATTTATGGTCTTTTTGTATCTACTACCATTATTACAGGTAATAATAAGTGTTTCACTATCTATGAATTTTATTTTGGTTATTTGTTTACCACACTCACAACGAAAATCATTTTGTTCACTCCAAGTACCATCTTCTCTTACAGTGCAAATTTTACTCTCTCCATTTAATCTCCAATAAATTAAATAGTATTTGCCATTTAGTTTTCCTTCGGCAAAATCAAGAATTGGATTGGATGAATATCCATATTCAAAAATAGAGGTAGTATTACCTTTTTTTAACATTATATTCCCATTAGAAATATAATAATCTGCTGTTTGTCCTTGAACGTTGCTAAACGACAATAGAATTACTGATAACAATAGTATTTTTTTCATTTTATTAATTTAATTTGTGTTTTTACTTTTTTGGTTTTAATAGAGTTTCATTCAATTTCAAACTATGAAAACCCGATACTAGGTTTGTCTGTTTTTCTGTAGTTTGTTTCTTGTTGAACATAAAAAAAGAATTTTTCAGCATTTGATGTTTCCGTACCAAACAATAATTGCTCTGCAAGCCATCTTCTTTTAACATTATCTATTTGTCCCCCTGTTAATGAATAGTCTTTACATGCCTTCAACAATAAATCGTCATTCATGGTATCAAAGCTTTGTTTTAAGATGGAGAATCTTGTCTCTTTATTGGGTTTTTCAAATTGAAGTTTATACAACATTCTTCTGTCAAAGGCAGTATCAATATTAATTAACATATTGGTAGTAGCTATGAATATTCCTTTAAAATCTTCTAGCTCTTGAAGTAAAGTGTTCTGTACAGTATTATACATCTGATCTACAGATTTTTCTACAACCCCTCTTTTGCTAATAATAGCATCGGCTTCATTAAATAATAGTATTGGAGTACGTTCATAATATTGCATTGCGCTTTTATATTCAGAAAATAATTTCTTAAT
The DNA here is from genome assembly GCA_964610785.1 of uncultured Flavobacterium sp. Classification (GTDB taxonomy): domain Bacteria; phylum Bacteroidota; class Bacteroidia; order Flavobacteriales; family Flavobacteriaceae; genus Flavobacterium. The sequence continues at coordinate 6,842 of CAZSZH010000034.1, forward strand.
GTTTTTTTCCGACTGCCCAACGAACATACTATGCAATTGACTCATTTCAACCATCAAAATAACTCTATTGTTTTGTTTGGCAATTTGCTTTACCAATTCGGTTTTACCTGTGCCTGCTGCTCCATGAAACAATAGCGTTAATCCTTGTTGCATTCCTTGCTCTTCAAATCGAGCCATTACTTCGTTGTACGCATCTGAGGTGAGTTGAAACACCTCCTCAATTTGCTGTTGATTTTCATTATTGAAAAACAACTTCTTTTCACTAATTGAATCAGGCAATATGACGTGTGATAATTTTGGAGTAAATGGTTTTTTAACATCCGAATCTTTTATATCAAGTTCATCTCTCAAACGTTCTCCTAGACATACTCTAGAAAAATCGGCTAAAAAGGGTTCCATAAATTCTAAATAGCCTTCTTTGAATAAAATACTTTTATCGGAACGCACTCTATTTTTAAAAACATAAGGAAACGAAGGGTCCTCGCAGAACTTGTCCAATTCATAATTCAAATCAAACTCATCAATCCCAACCGTAGTAAAGGCCATGATATAAAACAACACTACTTTTTCATTATATGTTATTTCATCATTGGTGCAAATTGTATCAATAATTGGAAAACATCTAAAATGCTCTACATATTTCAACACCGAATCGACCAAAAATTCATTATCGGGGTCCGCCATAGCATTTTTAAGGAATTTCATAATGCTAAACATGGCTTTGATAATATTATCAGGAACAATAATTTCCAGCAACTTTTTATCGTTCAATAAAATGGCATTCATTATTTCTTTTGAGAAATAATAATCGTTTAAGGATTCCACTTCATAATGGCTCTTGTTTGGAACCATCCAACCTTTCTTTTTTAGTCCATGTAATGCATTATTTACTTCAAGGATATTAATGGTTTTAAAGCCAAGAAATTTCATGGTTTGGTTAACATTAAACTTATTCCCAGCAATTTGCTCGCACAACAATACCGCCATAACTAGTGCTGTATTATTATCTACACCAAAAAAGAATCGGATTCGGTCGATGTCCTCTTTTATTTCAAGTTGCAATTCAAAATCTTCTAAAAGGTACTTTCCTTTATATTCGTAAACAGCGCACAAACTGCTAATTAATTCGTTTTGATATAAGTTATTCAAAATATTTGTTTTTTTAAGTTCTTAATTACAACACATACAATTTTCATCTGCAGGAATAGCTGCCCCATACCACTTCAATATCGTTGGAAGACCACTGGCATCATTAAAGGGTCTGTAATTAGTATAGTACATGCTTCTTCTATTCGCCCAGAAATAATAGTTATAGGTAAACTCTTTTGCCAAATAAGGCATCGCCGTTGGACTATAACGGTGCAATTCAATCAAACATAACTTTACTATCATATTACAAATTGGCATGATATCAGAAGAAAGTCCCACTTGAATCAAAACATCCTTCTCATTTGGAGAAACATAGGCGGGTACCATTTCCTCTAATTGTTTTGTTGTTGATATTTCCTCTTCTTGACTGTATTTATTAGAGCCATCATCATTAATCAAACAAGCATAACAGGTTTTGGTGTCAGGTCTCAATATAAAAACATCACCACCCTCAGCTCTAGTGATGGCTCTGCCAAAAATTACCATTTTTTGAAGCTTGATAGCAGCTTGATTAATGGCAAAACGACTGGTATTATTATCCGTTGCGCATACCACTAAATCGGATTTAGCCATTAAGGTGAATAGTAATTGATAATTTTTCACCACAGAAACTTCATGAGTTTCTACTTTGGCATACGGATTTTTTTGAAGAATCAAATCCCGAACTGCCTTTGTCTTGTACCTCCCTAAATCGTTAATGCCACATTGATGCCGAGCTATGTTGTGTAACTCCATAAAATCCATATCCATTAGAATAAATTCCCCAACTCCTGCCTTTGTTAATTCAACCGCAATGTTACTTCCAAAGCTGCCTAAACCAATAATCAATACCTTGCATTGCTCCATGTATTCGGTCTCAAGCAAGCCTCTGCTTCTCGAATATAGGTCGCACTTTTGGGGTATAAAATGAACCTCGCAATCTACTACAGTATCAATATCAAATAGATGGGCTTTGTGCTCTAATTTATCCGAACCTTGATACAGACAAATCAACAGCAAATGTGCCCCATCTTTGGGAAGGTGGTCAAAAAGGTAGTTATAAAAAGATTCCCTACTTTCCTCAAAAGCTTCTTTATCTTCAAATACCCTAATATAAGCAACGGCAGGATAACCCGCAGGCGCAACTTTAGGTGGTTTTGTATACACGTGATAGACCTTCTCACCTCTCCACTCATAAGCTACCCCGGTAGTTTGTTCCACATTGGAAGCCAACACTTCCAATAATTGTTCTTCATACAAAAAGACTTTATTCTTCATTACTTAGATTTATTTGCAAAGCCATCTTGAGCAATAGAATTGATAGTAGTAGCATCAGCAGGCAAAGTGTCGCTGGTTTTAGCAACGACAAATTCACCAGTGGAAGGATCAAAAACCAATTGCGTTGCAGGCTTACGATTGCCTTTGTTCAATTCGTTTAAGGATTGCAATACTTGCGTATTGCTAGCAGGAGTAATAGCGTTTTTGTTCATAAAGAGATAGTATATAATTATTATTAAAAATCCTAACATTGTAAATAATCATTAATAGGTTTGCCGTTTTTTAAGTGCCCTTCGTATGCCTCAATCCAAACCTTAATTTTCAAAATGACTTTATAAAGGCTTTGATTTGGGTTCCAATTACCTGGAAGGAAATGACATATCTGTACTCCTTTTGAATCGTTCTCTAGGATATGCATTTGATGCGAAAATTCAGGCAATCGTTTTCCTTTAAAATTTTTCAAACCTGTTGGGTAAACAATAAAAGCATTGGGCATCTCCAATGGATACATTTCTGAAAATTCAATCTTGATTTGATAGACTCTCCCAGCTTGTGATTTGACTCCAACCAACAACACTTCTTCTCCATCTACATCTGTGAAAAGAAATCGATTGGTAAAATAGCGCTTCAAGATCGCTGTTTCAAATAGCAGTCGTGACTCATTCATAACATTCCTTCTGTAGGTTCAACCTCTTTTGTAGCCATGGCAACGATATAGTTAAAGGTATTCAAAACCAAGGAGCCTTCGGAATTCCATTCGGAGGGTTCAATTAATCCCCAAAATCCGTTAGTATCCACATCAAATCTATATACTAAAGGAGCACTAGTAGGAAAAGCAATAGGAAAAGTAACTTTTAGTGGGCCTAATTCTTTTGAACCAGACAACAAATACACCAAGTCTGTACTAGCTTCTTGCTTAGCTGTAACATACCCAAATTCTTGGTTCAATTTGTACATAATGCCATTTAAGACTTCACGATTCTTTTTGATTCGTAGCCAGTAGTTGTCAGGATAATTTGGTTTGGAATAAACTTGGTTTTCCAGCGTAGTTTCTAACAAGTTAACTACACGAGCATGCTCTGTCTTTGGCTTATATAAATAGGAAGTGCACGTAGCATCAAAAACAGTTCGTATAGGCGACTCACCGGGCAGCACCACAAATCCTGAATGATCGTAAAGATTTTCTTTTCCTCTGTTATACTGATAGGCATTGATAGTAGTACTATCGTTGTTCACTATGTTACCGATCATCAATAGAAACCGATCCAATTGATAGGTATTCATCGCCTTTACTACTGTATTAGAATCTTGCTGCGAGGGCTTTTTCAATGTAAAGGTATGGTGTGAATGAAAATTTCCAAGATGCTGTAAACCGTGTTTAGCACGAAGCTCATCTCCAATAGACTTGAGATATTCTTCATCCTGATAAAAAGTAGTGTTAGTTCGTTTTGCATGTTCTCCAGGACCAACTACATATTGAACTACAGCGTGATTTGAATGGGTCCAGAAACCAAAGAGGTCGCAACCCGTTTCTAATTCGGGAAAGTCCATGATGCATTGAGCGAGAAAATTTAACTCCGATTGATAGATGAGAACCTTGGATTGAATGTTGACCATGACCATGAGTGCTTTGTTTTAATTTCGATGCAAAAATAAATCACATGTATGCAAAGAAGGTTTGCATAGTTTTTTTGTACGTTTGCACTATAATAAAAGAGATATGGATTACAATTACGGAAACTCGAAAAAACAAATAAAACGCATAAATTGCCTTTTAAATTATTTAGAGTTAAACAGAGGTGCTTCATTAACTAACATATTGGATCATTACGAATTTAAGCTAGATGTAAAAATTAATCGTAAAAATGTAAACAGACAGTTTTCTTACGATAAAGAACTTTTAAAAAAAGAAGGAGTCATTATTGAATATAATTCGGATATCAAAGGATATGAAATAATTGAATTTCCTAAGAAAAGTAAAAAAATGTTGATTCCAGAGGAGTGCATTAATGATTTACCTATTTTATTTAGTTTGATAAATACAGGAGAACATCTTCTTTCGGCTGATTGGTTAATAAAAGAGCTTAAAGAAAAATATAATGTTGATGAAACTTTATGGCAAAATGAAACCTATTTTTCAAGAAATTATATTCAACAACACAATGATGAAATAATTGACCTTTGCGGGAAATTAATAAAATTAATGAAACAAGGACAAGCAATTGAGTTTGAATATAGAAAAGTTAATACCAACGAAAAAAATAAATACATTATTGCTCCTCTGCAAATTCGATTAAGCAACGACTCCTACTATTTAATTGGTTGTAAGTATATTAATAACGTACTTACCTCTAATATTTCTGTTTTTAAAATGGATATGATTGAAAACCTATTAGTCAAAAAGGTTAAAACAAGAAATAAAAATAACGAAGAAATTGATTTAGTCTACAATTATAGTAAATTAGTTAAGGATTCAGATTTAACTAATTATTTTAAGCATTGCCTGGGGGTTTATAACCCAAATACAGGAGGCAAAATAGTAGAGCCAAAACGAATTCGGTTGAAGTTCAAAAAATGGGCCTGTACCCAAGTCATGAAAAGAAAAATCCATCCCACACAAGTCATCCCAAAAGGATTACAGACGGAAATAGTTAATGGTAAAGAAGAAATTTTTTGTATTGTTCATCTTCATATTTATGAAACAGAGGAACTAAAAAATTTACTTGGTCGCTACAGAGAGGATGTAGATAAATTAGATTAAAAATATATCTTTGCAAATATTAACCTTAAAAAACCAATAAATTATGGCAATTTTAACACCATTGCAATACGATGCTTTATGGCATCACAACCCTCTTGGAATGGGTTCTTTTGCTACAATAACTGGAATAGCAGCACCTCCTCCTTATGCTGATTATGTTATTCGAGAAAATATGTTCGAGGATTACCTTGATATTTTTAGAGGAATAAACACCCGTCATCACAGACCAATGCCTGCAGGTGGATGGTATTATGAGCATCCTTTTTTTAATGCTGATGGAACTCCCATATTAAATAAAAAACCATGTATTAAATATCTTTTAATCGCAGAAGCTTGTCCAGAATTAGGTGTAAATTATTTTTATGATATAACTATGATTATGATACTAGGGCAAGGATACTTAAATGCAGCATATAATGCTACATACAATGGTTTAGGTCCAGCTATTCCTTGGGCGCCACTTCATAATCCAGCAGATAAATTAAACAAACTTCTAGATTTAGCTTCAAGAGGAGTTTTGTTGATTGATATTTTTCCATTTGCAATAAATTACACTACTGCTTTACGACATAATTTAGCGAATAATCATATTACAAATTTATTTTTTAATAACGTTGCTAATTTATACTCCGTTACAAATAGAGTAACAGAAATAATTGAAAATGGTTTAGTATGTGAAAATTTTTTGGAGGGAACTAATAGCGTATTTATAGCACCAACAGTAACTTCATATAGATTAGCTCATCAAATAAATATTATTCCTCCAATTGTTACTAATCCTTTAATTTTTGCTATTGGAGAAAATAGTTTGAGACTCATGCCTCCTTATTTTATTCTTCAACCTCCTAACAATTATTTTTATCATTTAATACCAGTAGGCACTAATTTGGGGGGATTTCCATTACCATTGCATCATGGTGGCCTTCATACAATTAAGGTACCACGTTATATTTGTTGTGCGTACAGTGGCGCGGGAACTGTTCCTAATGCTTTATTTATTACAAATGCATTACTTTAATATTAATTTTCATGCCTAATTCTTTAATTAAGTTTTTATTGAAGCTATTTATACTAGTTATAAAACACTTAATTAATATTTTATTACAATTACCAAATGCCCAAACCTCTCTCAAACCTTAGCATAAAACTTTTGGGAGAGGTTTTTTCTATTAAAAAACTGCGCTTAAATACCCTAGAACAAGAGTATTATCATTTAATTGCTGCCCGAATAAAACAGCCATTACATAAGGCGCTTTTAGACCCCTTCTTTTACTTTCATCTCAAACTGAACGCGGTCGACTCATTAGAAAAACTTCCTTGTGAAGAAGTCAGCGGTTTGATGGATACTCCCAAAAATCAAATCGAAATTTGGCTAGACGGAAAGAAAATACTTAAACTAAAACTTGATGAACTAAACCAAGACCAATATTTATTCCCTTTATATAATATTAAAAAATCAGTACGTAATAATCAAAATAATTCAGGTATCTACATTGAACAAAAAGAGATTGGTTTTATTGGTAGCTATGAATTTAAAATAGAACAATTTGAGTTAGAAAATTTACAATTTAGGTTATTACTTCTGAATGAGCAATTACTCTTACAAAGCATCGATTATCATCATGCTAAAGGACTATTTAAAAAGAAAGAGACCTTAATTACGTATCAAAATAGTTATCAGCTTTAATTATTTAGTTTTTACAGAAGTGTAAATAACCTTCTGACAAATCATACATCCCATTACCTCCCCAGCATAAACTACAACTACTAACGGTTTTTAAGCCTAATCAAACAAGGTAATTTTAACTACAATTAATCTATTGAAAAAATGAATAGGTTAATTTATTAAAAAAAATTAGTTTTACACACTGATTCTACTGATCACTACTGATAGTAGTTTCACTGTTTCATTAATACAATAGTTACCCTGTAATACGCAACAACCATGAAATTTTTACACCTAATACGATACAAAAACCTACTATTATTGGCGGTAATGCAACTCATTTTTAGATTGGGCTATTTGGAGCAAATTAAAATTCCGTTATCGTTGTTTTATTGGCAGTATAGCTTGCTGATTTTGGCGACGTTATTAATTGCCGCAGGAGGTTATGTCATTAATGATATATTCGACCAAGAAACCGATGCGATAAACAAACCCAATAAAACCATCGTGGGCGATTACTTGTCGGAGGCAAAAGCCTACAACCTCTATGCTGCCTTGACTATTGCGGGAGTGGGCTGCGGATTTATACTCGCCAATTCGGTGGCACATCCCAATTTTGCTATTATTTTTGTGTTGATTGCCACCCTACTCTATTTCTATGCCAGCACGCTCAAACAAATGGCATTGATTGGCAATATTATGGCGGCGGCATTAGTGGCCTTTAGTGTTATCATTATTGGAGTATTTGATATTTTTCCCAATACGTTCGACATCAATAGACCCCAAATGTCGGTTGCGTTTGCCATTCTCATGGATTATGCTAAGTTTGCTTTCATCATCAATCTCGTGAGAGAAATTGTTAAAGACATTCAAGATATAAAGGGCGATAAAGAACAAGGAATGAATACCTTACCTATTGCTATCGGAATTACTAAAACCAACAAAATAGCTTTTGTGCTTTTACTGATTCCAACGCTGTATTTATTTTATTATTTGAATAATTATTTATTTGCCAACAATTTGTTTTACGGCATTTTGTATATGTTCGTTTTTGTCATTGCGCCGATGATATTGGGTTTGGTGCGACTATGGAATGCTAAAGAAGCAGACGATTACGGACAATTAAGCACGTTGTTAAAATGGGTGATGTTCTTCGGAATAGTATCGGTGGCAGTAATCACCTATAATATCAAACACCATGCATAAGAAGTTTAAAATCATACTCGCATCGGGTTCGCCCAGAAGGCAACAGTTTTTTAAAGATTTTAACCTAGATTTTGAAATCAGAGTCAAAGAGGTTGAAGAAATCTATCCCGATGATTTGAAAGCCGGAGCCATTACCAATTATTTAGCCGAACTAAAAGCTCAGGCCTTTGAAGGGGAAATTGCCGATAATGAAGTAGTCATTACCAGTGATACGTTGGTTTGGTTGCACGATCGGGCATTGGGAAAACCCAAAGATTATGATGAGGCGTTTCAGATTTTAAAAGCATTGTCGCATCAAACGCATGAGGTAATTACCTCGGTATGTTTTAAAACCGCTACCAAAACCGAGACTATTTTTGACGTGACCAAAGTTACATTTACCGAACTCTCCGACGAAGCCATTCGTTACTATTTAGACACGTTCAAACCTTTTGACAAAGCCGGAGCCTACGGAATTCAAGAATGGATTGGACTTATTGGAATCTCCAAAATTGAAGGTTCCTACACCAATGTAGTGGGTTTACCTACCGAAAAAGTATACAAATATTTAACACAATCTTTAGGTTAATATGCGTAAATTTACCGAGTCATTATAAAGCAATCTAAATTGAAAAATGCAATGGAAACGGAAGAAGAAATCAATGCTAAAATATTGAAAGTTACTATGGTCATTCATGAAAATTACCCCGAATTATCCAAGTACCTCAACGAAATGCCAATTACTGTCCCCATTGACAGTCGTCCGGAGATAAATGTAAAAAATCTACAAAAGTATTACGATACGCTACTGACCTTGTTTAGAAATTATGTATCTGAACACCAACTCAATTACATCAATCAACGAACCGATTCAGGTCATTTATAACATCCATTACAGGGCTTAAAGCCACCAATACTCCCAAATTATACATCATACTGACATTCTTTATGTTGAATAGTCAGCACTCTAGCGTGGCTAAAAAGTGTGAAATATGCAATCTTTCCAGAACTTGATGTAACACTTTGCTTTTCATAGTTTCTAAATTTGTAGTAACAATTCTGTTATCCTAAAATTTATAAATCATGAAAAAAATTACCCTTTGCACAATCATACTGTTAGCCTCTTTTTTGTTTGTTAGTCCAACTACTACAGCTGCCGAAAAAGCGCCCATCACTGCGGTTACCAACGCCAACGATGTTCCTGCCGATGTTAAAATCATGCTTTCTCGACTAGACGAAATCAAAGCCATGGACAAATCGGCACTAAATGCTTCCGAAAAAAAAGTGCTGCGCAAAGAAGTACGCGTTATTAAATCGGCGTTACGCTCTAGTGGCAATGGTATCTATCTTTCGGTAGGTGCGATAATCATTATTGTTTTGCTTTTAATCATTTTACTATAATGAAAAAGCTACACTTTGCCGTAGTAGCCCTAGTATTGTTATCGACCATGACCTTTCAAGCACAGGTTTCCATCAACCTCCAGTTTGGTGCGCCACCCGCTTGGGCTCCTCCAGAACGTCAGGAATCACAATACTATTACCTACCGGATATCGATTGTTATTATGACGTTCCTTCTTCGATGTTTATTTACAACAGAAATGGACGATGGTCTCGATCGCGTTCGCTTCCGCGCCAATACAGAAACTATAATCTAAGAGGTGGCAATGTGGTATACCTTACCGATTATAAACGCATCACCGCATGAACTAAGTCCTTAGTCCTTAGTCCTCAGTGGTCAGTGGTCAGTGGTCAGTAGGTAGTTCGCTATAACCTTATAAACGCATCACCTTATAACCTCAGTGTTCAGTTATCAGTGTTCAGTTATCAGTGGTCAGTAGGCAGTGGTCAGTAGGCAGTTAACTGTAACCTCAGTGTTCAGTTGTCAGTGTTCAGTTGTCTGCTAAATAGAACCGTATAAACTTATAAATTCGTAACTTAAGTGTTCAGTGTTCAGTTGTCAGTTGTCTGTTAAATGGAACCGCATAAACTTATAAACTTATAAACCCATAACCCAATTCCAAGTTCGGAGTTGCTCGCAACCTAGGAGCGCAAAACTCACAACTCACAACTCACAACTCACAACTCACAACTCACACTCTCCTACCCACACAACCTATAATTCCTTTCATCATTTACCTCAAAATCATTCTCGTCACCAATATCAGGTACACTGCAGAGCACGCACAAGGCTACTAGGCATTTAATACTCCATAGCTTTGTCTTGTCCGATAAATTAGCGATGATTTCTATCAAGGCCGCTTTCATGGTTTTGGTTTGGGTAATTCTCAAAATGTCGCGGTAGTGCTTGCGCAAGGTGCTTTCGGCAATAGCATGTTGAATACAAATTTCTTCTGTTGTTTTTTGTGCCAACATATCGGTAATAATTTCCTTTTGCTTATTCGTAAATTGAAATGCTAATTTGCTTTCCTCCTGTACTTTAATTGTTTCTTGATGTTTTATGATTCGTTTTTGAGAAATCAAATTGGGCTCAAAATAATAGTTCTTTTTCATCAACTGCTGTATAGCATTTTGCAATTGGTTGCCTTTTGCCTGTTCTTCAAGGTAACCGCAATTTTTAAATTGTAATAATTTAAAGACGATTTCAAAACTAAAACTGGTAAACAACAGTAACACTTTCACCTTCGGCTGGGCTTTGAGCAACCGTTCCAGGGGTGTTATCTCTTTATCGATGGTAGTATCCCAACAATAGAGCACCATATCTACAGGGGTAATCGTCAGTGCTGCCATTAATTTATCAACATTCTTGGTAGCCACCACCAACTGGGTATGCTCCATCTGTTGTAACGCACAGGAATATAACGATCTTTTAATTCCTTTTTTTTCAAGTAAAGCGATTGTTACCATAGTTCTTGTTTTTTTAAAAAAGGGTTTTTATTTTTTTAATACGCTTTTGTGTTTTTTTGCCACAGATTCACAGATTAAATAATAAAAATCTGCAAATTAGCGGTAAACCAAAAATTACCTCAACCCAAATCTGCGGTAAACCAAAAATTAAAATTTATGAAGCTGCGGTAATCCAAAAGCACTTTCGAGATTACTGATTGAAAATTACAACTCCTATTTAAAATTTAAAAATAAAAATAGTAAAAATTTACAAGCTATTGATTATAAATTAGTTGTAATTAAAAAAATAGCTCAAAAATAAACCTGTACCAAAAATTTTAACATTTTATATGGTCTGTTTGGATAGTATAAAATTACTCCATTTGGACTATTGTTTGGTATTATACCCTCTTTTTACATTTGTTTCAAGCGGTTCTGATAGGTTTTGAAAAGAAAAAAACAAGTAAAAAATGTTTTTTGCTTAGTTAAAAAAGAATAAAGACAAGTTAAAAATGTTTTTTGCCTAGTTAAAAAAGAATAAAGACAAGTTAAAAATGTTTTTTGCCTAGTTAAAATTTAAAAAAACTAGTTAAATATGTTTTTTGCCTAGTTAAAATTTAAAAAAAACAGTTAAAAATGTTTTTTGCCTAGTTAAAAAAGAATAAAAACTAGTTAAAAATGTTTTTTGCCTAGTTAAAAAAGAATAAAAACTAGTTAAAAATGTTTTTTGCCTAGTTAAAAAAGAATAAAAACTAGTAAAAAATAGAAAAGTACCAGCCCATAAAGTACCAAAATAGAATAGTAACCTTAAAAAAAATGCCCACAGGCAAAAAATAAATTTAGAGATTATTAACCCTTTTAATTAATGTAGTATGTCAAAAAGTTTTATTCAAGTCAACGACACACTCTTTGGAGTGCAGTTGCGTAATTTTTACAACAAATCAGTAATCTATGGTGGTTTGTTAGGATTCACCCCAGAGGAGCTCGAGTCTATTAAGAGAGACAGCACAGCTTGGGATTATTGCATGGAAGTAGATTTTTCGTTTCAAAAATTTGCGCGCGATTACACCCGATTTAAAAAATTGCTGCGAATGGGCGACAAAGATGAGTTCATCAAGGAATTTCCTAGAGTACCCGGCACTAGCGAACCACCTGCAATAGTGGTAGCCAACATTCAATTGCGTTTTCGGCAAGCGGCTGCCAAAGCCAAAAGTAGTCCCAACTACACCAAAGCTATTGGAACCGAACTGGGGATTGAAAAAACGCTATCGCCGTTTGACCCACAACTGGGAAAACCCGTTTTGAAAGCAAAAATGAATGTGGGGCGCCCTACCCTTTCCTATATAAAAAAGGAATACAAGGGATTGGTCATTTACAAAGACACGGGCGATGGCTATACCGTGCTGGGAACTGCCTTCAAGAGCAAGTATGAAGACCCAAGCCCACTGCCCGAGCCGGGCAAAAGTGCCATCTGGAAATACAAAGCCGTTTATGTTTGGGACGGCAAAGAAACCGGGTACTGGAGCGACGAGATTACCGTGGTAGTCAACGGATAATAACTATAAGTTGCTCTTTTTTGTAGATACCCTCGCAGGAGTGTTGCTCTTGCGGGGGTTATTTTTTTTTATTTTGTAGAATTAAGTTTGTTAATTTTTTATATATTTGGGGAGTAAAGTGAAATATATAGGATTCTATATACTTAAATAAGGTTAGATTAGAGACGTTTTCAAGGTTATCTAGACAAATTATGTTTAATAGTGCAGATTAACAATAAATATACAAAACATGAAAATATTGAGAGTTTTAGGTTTTAAAGATTTCTTAAAGCACAAGGAAATTATTAAAGAATTAAAAGAGAATGATTCCACTCAAGACTTTTCAGTAAATCAACATATTCTTTTTGTTGAGACTCCTTCAGAAAGATTATGGATGATTGGAAGTAAAAGTCATGTATTTTTTGTTCTAGATACTGGAACTTCAATTGCGGTATTAGAAAAGAAGGAAAAAGGGAAGCAATATCAATTTTCAGTAAATGTTGGAGAAAAATATGCAAGACTAGTGTTTGAGGACACAAAAAAAGAAATTCCATTTAACATCTTGCTTTCTGGAGGAACAGAAACTGTTATTAATAACTTTAAAAAGTTTTTAAATGAATAAATTCAATTTATTTTTTGAAGTATTTGTTAATGATTTTCAAAATTTCATTGATCCTTCAAAAGACTATAAAATGACCTATGCATATTTTGTAATTATTTGCGCAAGTTTTTTTTCTTGTTTTATAGGACAATGCTTAGCGTCAGTAGTTTATAAAAAAACGCGTAAAAAATTAAATTTATTAGATTCAAGTGAATTTACTTTAAAAGCAATATTTAAAGAAAGTTTATGTGCTGTGCTCACAATAACTTTATTATTTGTTTTTAAAATAGTTTTACTAAATGTCTATTCAGTTTTTTTCTTTTCCGTTTTCTGGATGAAAGTGTTTGTGAAATTACTTGGACAAGGAGAAAAAGACATAACAAAAATGTTAAATAAGTTGCACTAAATTAACCACTACAATGAACAGTCATTTGGCAAAAAAGCTGGCTAGTTGCTTAAATTAAGTTTTGTGCCTAGTATCAAATTCAATGATGGTAAACAGTCAAGTACGGCAAAATCTACCAATTCTCCAAGCGCCAAAAAGCTGTAAGCAATTTATAGAAACCGTAATCTAAAAAGAAAATATGAACGATTTTGGAGCATTGCAGAATTTAATCGAAGCCGCAAACAAAAGCATTAATTCAAATTATAACCTTACACTAGCTCTTTTGGGTTTTGTTTTTGTAAACTTCTTTTTGACATGTTTAAATATTTTTTTTCAGTTTAAATTAAAAAATAAAGAAAAGAGTATTAACAGTTATAATTTAAAAGAAGCCAAGCGAATAGAAACACAAGATGAATTATATAGATTATTAGAAGAATTAACATATTATGATGGCACAAATACTCATAGCTATCAAGTAAGGACAGCAGAAATAAACAAGTTTCTTACTCAAAAAAAAATATACTTAAGTAAAAATATAATTAAAATCTCTCAAAATTTTAATGATTATTTTCTCACGGTATTAGGAGATTATAGGAGAAAAAACTATTCAACTGAAATGGAGTACTTGGAAGAATATAACAAGGCTTTTAACAATGACTGATTTTAATATTCATAAATCAAAAACGGAAATTAAAATTCCCGAAATTCTCAACGCCTCAAATGTTTTATCTTTTCTCCGCAATGTTTCAATAATATTTACATATGAGAATCAACGCCTAAGTGATTACGCCTTAAACATTTCAAAGCTAAAAAAAATCAATGTTCTGGGTATGTTATTACTCTACAAAATAATAGAGTTTTCTGTGGAAAAGAAGTGTTTTCATTTACCAGAAATTTATTTTGAAAATTTTATGGAAGATAAATGGCATGAGTATGATTTTATACCATTAATGAATTCATATATTCAACAAAAAGATACATCAAGAAACCTTCAAAATCTAACGGTTCAAATGACAGATAAATTTATCTTGGCGCCACAACCATTATTAAGGGAAAGTAATTTCACTAACAGGTATCTTAAAACTAAATTTTTGCCGAAAATAAATGAATATTATCAAGGGAAAGATAAAGTAATTTCAATGATAAGTACATGCTTTAGCGAAATATTATTAAATTTTTGGGAGCACGCAGTTGATGATACTAAGTCAATAATGATTGCTGAAGGTAACAATGATTACATGGAGATAGCATGTGCAGACACAGGAAATGGTATATTATCAACTTTAAAAAGCAATCCCAAATACAAAGGATTGGAAGATGAGAAAGTAATACTTAATAGTACATTTAAAAATATAACATCAAAAGAAAATACAAATCATATGGGATATGGTTTATGGATTATTGATCAAATTGTTACTGCTGTAAAAGGAAGATTTCATCTTTATTCAGAGGGGGCAGCATATATTAATGATTATGGAAAAAAGAAAACGTTAAAAACAGCACATTGGAGAGGAACAATTGTATATTTAGCATTACCTTTGGTTAATGCAAAAAGTTTAAATGATATTGAAATTTTTAAAAATAAATTATCAGATAATATTAAAATAGCATTCATATGACAATCTCATTAAAAGAATATGGTCCGCTTTTAAGCGATAAAAAAGTTGGAGAAGAAATTCTAAAAAAAATTAAATTATACCTCCAAAAAAGTGAAGTTATAAATATTGATTTTGCAGATATTACTAGTATGGCTACCTTTTGCGCTAAACAGATATTTGGAAGTTTATATCTCGAACTTGGTTCTCAAAAATTTTTTGAAAGAATTAAATTTCTAAAAGTAAATGAAGATTTGAAAATCATTATAAAAATGGGAATTCAAAATGCTTTAGAAGAATCAAAGTAACTTTTCCCAAAAGCCTTAATCTTTAAACATTCCTTTTAAAAAAATAAATTAAAATAGCTCCCGTTTAAGCACATTTGCACAGGGTTAATTTTTGTATTCCCTACTCCTGCTCGAATTTTTTTTATCTGTTGTAAAAAATATCAAACCAAACGGTACAATCTTAACCAAGCCAAGTAATAAAAATCCCTTTTTTAGTAGGTAAAATGTATTATTATTTTATATTTTTGGAACAACAAGACTATAACTAATGACCCTTTACGAAAAACTACAAAACACCCATAGCGAAGAAGATGTAAAAGATGTCTACATCAAGGCACTTGGGCTAAAAAGCTATAGCAAAAACCTCATTGATATACAAACCAACGAAATATGGTTTGAAGCTAAAGATGGCTATAAATACAGCACTTATCAAATGTTTACCCAGTTGCTTCACTATGTGCAACAAGCTTTGGATAAGGGCGAAGCCATACCCCCTTTTTTGTGTGTAATTGATACCAAGAAAGCCGCAATCATGAAAACGGCAGATGCGCTCCCACTCATTAGTAATAAAAAACAACCTATCAAATGGGGAAAAAGTGCTAGTGGTTATACCCAAGAAGCCTTGGATATAGTTAGTGCTTATATAGGTACTTATATTGTGAGTTTTAAAATAGAAACCCACGAAGAAGAGTTTATTAGTACCATAAAAAATGCCATTAAAACAGGCGATATTATCCGTACTCAAATTACGCCCGATAACCTCAAACAAGTATTTGATAAATGGGTGCTAATGATTGGTAACGAAATAAACAATGTGGCACCCGAAGAATATGCCTTATTGTTTTTTGCCGATATTTTGAGCGATGGCACCGTGAGCACCCATGCCAACCTACCTGCCGAACTCTTGCACAGAGGCAATGCGCCCGTGTTTATGCTTAACGGTAAAATATACGAATTGGGCAACCGAGAAGGGTATCGACAATTTTGGGCTATTTACCACCGCCCACCCAAAGCAGAATATAGAAACTACTTGCTCGAACGCCGAGATAGTTTGATACCATTAGACGAACGCAGTTTTAAAGGAGCCTATTACACCCCATTGAACGTAGTAGATAAAGCCTACGACAAACTAGCCGAAACCTTAGGCGACAATTGGCAAAAAAACTACATTGTATGGGATATGTGTTGCGGAGTGGGCAACCTAGAAGTAAAACACTCTAACCCCCGCAACATTTATATGAGTACGTTAGATGCTGCCGATGTAGATGTAATGAAAGCCACCAAAACCTGTGTAGCGGCAACCCGATTTCAATATGATTATTTGAATGATGATATTGATGATTTTGGAAATATTGATTATAGCTTAACCAATAAAATACCGCAAGGGTTGCGTGATGCTATAACTGAAGGCAAAAAGATTTTAGTATTAATTAATCCGCCTTATGCGGAGGCAGGAGGAGGTATTGATGGAAAGATGAATAAGATAGGTGTTGAGCAGACTAAAATTAATGCCATAATGAAACGTAAAGAAATTGGTTATGCTAGTAAAGAGTTATTCGTACAGTTTTTAGTCCGAATATCACAAGAAATACCAACAGCTACTGTTGCAATTTTTAGCAATTTAAAATATGTTAATGCTTCCAATTTTGAAAAATTTAGAAAAAATTGGAGTGCTAATTATTTAGGGGGGTTTGTAGTACATAGCCGGTCTTTTGATGGATTAAAAGGCGAATTTCCTATCGGTTTTTTGGTTTGGAAAACAAATAATTTACCAGATACAAAACAATTTGTTTTAGATGAAATTAATGTTGAGGTTTTAGATAAAAAAGCAAATCCGATTGGTGAAAAAAGTTTTTATAATCTACCAAATAACGTTTTTCTTAATATATGGATTGATAAACCAAAAACTAATGAAGAATTAGCTTTGCCTTTATCTAATGCCATAACTATATCTAGAAACCCAAGGATAAAAAAATCTTGTGATAGAATGATTGGATTTCTTTATGCAGGTAATAACGATTTGCAACACGCTGAACAAGAAACTATTATTACTTCTTCAATTTATACAGGTGGTAATAGTGGTGGTTTGTACATAACCCCAGATAACCTATGGCAAGTCGCAATTGTTTATTCAGTTAGAAGATTAGTTAAACCAACATGGTTAAACGATAGAGACCAGTTTTTACAACCTACAAAACCATTAGATGAAGAATTTAAATCAGATTGTTTAATGTTTATGTTATTTAATAGACAAAATAGAACAGCTAGTGCCAATGACCTAGAATGGAATGATAAAAAGTGGAGCATTGTCAATCATTTTATTCCTTTTACGGAAGAAGAAGTAGGCGCACCCGATAGGTTTGAAAGTGATTTTATGGTGCAATATCTAAAAGACAAAAAACTAACTACAGAAGCCAAAGCTGTATTGCAAGAAGGCAAAAAACTATGGCAGGCTTATTTTGCTCATACCGATGTGAGAGCCGTTAGAGAAGAATTAAAACTAAACCGCCCCGATGTAGGTTGGTATCAAATACGCAACGCTTTAAAGAAACGCAACGAAAGTGGTGATTTTCCTCCCGTATCCTTCAAATCTTTTGAAGATGCTTATAAAACTTTAACGGAAAAGTTGCAACCCATGGTGTATGAATTGGGGTTTTTGAGGGTGTAAAATATGTAAAACTTTTAAATTTAACATATATGAAAAAAATTAAAATTTTATTTATAATTATATTAATTGGCACAAACTTGGCTATTCATGCACAATTAAAAAAAGATACATCAAATAATGTAGTTGAGACTAATCAAGAAAATAAGTCTTCTGTATATCAACTTTTTCCAACACAAAACGTATATACATCGATTAAGTTAAATACAAGAAATGGTCAAATGTGGCAAGTTCAATGGGGCACAGAAACCAAATTTAGATTTGTAACTGCACTATCAACAATATCTCGAGTAAATCCAGATGAAGAGAAAAATAATAGGTTTGTACTTTATCCAACTTCAAACATTTATAATTTTATGCTACTTGACCAAATAGACGGTAGAACTTGGCAAGTACAGTGGGGAAAAGCAGAAGATAGAATGGTAATACCCTTAAATTAAATTTCTTTTATATTTATATCAAAATAGTTTAATAAGGATAAGAAAAATATCTAACTAAAAAAAGTACAGGTACTACCGGAAGCATGAAAGACAACTTTTCCACCCAATCCGACCACTACACAAAATACCGCCCCACCTAACCAGTTGTGCAAAGAGTTCCTATGGAAAGCTCCGCACTCGAGCAAAGCAAACAGACGAAGTAAATATCTACAAAACTTGGCGGAATTTTTATATATTTGATGAAGTATTAATTAATAACTAATGACCTAGTGTAAAGTCAGGAGACATTTGCGCAACACAAAGCTACAAATGAACCTTTTGCGGAGCTGAGGGATGTTTATCAAACAGATAATGGTGATACTGTTTTTCAACATTTAACTAACTAAAAACATAGCGAAATTTCAAAACAAATCGAAAAATAACAATTAATGAAATTTACAATACTAATTCTATTACTTTTTGCTAAAAGTTGCCAAAGTCAAGACGTAGAACAAAAATCAACAGAAAAAAACAATAAAGTTACAGTTGAATTTACCGAATCTATTAAAGGCTTTAATGCAAAAATATTTTGGACAATTAAAGACAGTATTTCAGACATTGATAATAGAATCGTTGGAACTGCAATTTTAGAATTAGAAAGACAAAACGACAAAACTAAATTTAAAATTAATTATAAAAGCTATTCAATCAGTGATAGTATTTGCAGTTTAAAAGTTTACGAAGGTTTCAAAAAAAGCGATATTCCCAACATTATACAAACTAATTATTCTACCGAAGGTAGACCAGATTTCTATTTCAAAGACATCAATTTTGACAACGTTGAAGAATTAATAATAACTGAAACTGGCTTGGAAGAATATAACACACCCGTTTATAGAGTTTTTGAGTTTCAAAATAATGAATTAATTGAACTAAAAGATTTTCCAAGTATTTCTTTACACGAAGGAAAAGGAAATATTGATTACGAGAAAAAAGAAATAACAACAAAAGATTACTATAGCTGCTGTGAATATGAAGAAGATTTTTACAAATATGAAAAGAATCGTAAAGAACAATTTGTTTATTTCAAAACTCTGCATCATATAATTGACCCTAATACTGAAAATGAAGAAATAATCATTAAAGAAAAAGGTAAGGCTGATATCAAAATATTCAAAAAAAAACAATAACCGCTACCGCTCAAATCCATTAGTGTGGTTTTTATACCTATTGAGTTTCTTGATACCACCGCTAACGCAAGCCATTCGCTTGTATCCGCAAAATAAATCAATACTAAAAGTAATGGTATGAGCAAACTAATTTTTTTATG
>CAZSZH010000035.1:0-25591 GCA_964610785.1 uncultured Flavobacterium sp.
TTAATATGATTATGGATAAAACGATCATTCGTAAAGGAAAATTAAAAAATCAGGCATATAATAAGGAAAGCGAACCCATAAGTATGTTAAAAAAAGATGGAACAATAGAAAGTTTGGTTGATTCATCCGATCAATTACAAGTGAAGGCATTATCTAAAGCGGTTACCAAATATTTTATGTGTTTTCCAAAAGTATTACTAGAAGCCTAACGTTTAAATTTAATTTTATATTTTTGCGCGATGTTTCGTGCTATTACAAAATGTAAATTTGATTTTTGAGTGCGAATTAAAGTTCCAATTTTTGATAATGGGAAATATTATTTAATTAAATGAAATTTACAGCCGAACAAATAGCGGAAATTTTAGAAGGAGAAGTAGTAGGAAATCCTAATGCTGAAGTCCATAAATTATCAAAGATAGAGGAGGGCACAGAAGGGTCATTGACTTTTTTATCAAATTCTAAATACCAAAATTATATATACACTACTCAAGCAACAATTACCATTGTCAATAAATCATTTGAAGTAGATCAACCGGTAGCATGCACTTTGATTAAAGTAGAGGATGCCTATCAATCATTTTCAAAACTTTTAGAATATTACAATCAAGTAAAACTGATGAAATCTGGGATAGAGCAGCCATCAGTAATTTCTGAAAATGTTACTTATGGAGCTGATTTATATTTGGGAAGTTTCTGTTATATTGGAAAAAATGTAAGCATTGGAGATAATGTTAAGATTTATCCGAATACTTTTATTGGTGACAATGTTGTGATAGGAAATAATTGTATTTTATTTGCAGGAGTTCGCGTATATTCTGAAACCGAAATTGGAAATAATTGTGTGATTCATTCGGGCACCATTGTAGGTTCCGATGGATTCGGATTTGCTCCAATGGAAGATGGTTCCTATAGCAAGATACCACAAATTGGGAATGTGATTTTAGAAGATAATGTAGAAGTTGGTTCGTGTACTACCATCGACCGAGCGACTATGGGTTCTACAATGATAAGAAGAGGAGTAAAGTTAGACAACCAAATCCAAATTGCACACAATGTAGAAATTGGTGAGAATACTGTAATTGCAGCTCAAACAGGTGTAGCAGGTTCTACTAAAATTGGAAAAAATTGCATGATTGGTGGACAAGTAGGTATTTCGGGACATCTAACAATTGGCGATAATGTGCGCATTCAAGCACAATCGGGAATTGGAAAAAACATTAAAGATGGCGAAATTATTCAGGGTTCGCCAGCTTTTAATTATGGAGACTTTAGTAAATCGTATGTACATTTCAAAAACTTACCCAAAATAGTCTCTGATTTGGATGCTTTGAAAAAGAAAATTGAATAAAAACAAATAAACTAGAATAATATTATGGTTAAGCAAAAAACCATCAAAAGTGAAATTTCACTAACAGGTGTAGGACTTCACACCGGTAAAGAAGTTACAATGACTTTTAAGCCTGCGCCAATAAACAACGGTTTTACCTTTGTAAGAGTTGATTTAGAAGGAAGTCCTGTTATTGAAGCAGATGCGAATTATGTTGTCAATACGCAACGCGGTACTAATTTAGAGAAACTAGGAGTTAAAATTCAAACATCTGAACATGTATTAGCTGCTTTTGTAGGGTTAGATGTTGACAATGTGATTATTGAACTTAACGAATCTGAACCACCAATAATGGACGGTTCTTCCAAATTTTTCGTTGAAGCAATTGAAAAAGTTGGCG
Source organism: uncultured Flavobacterium sp. (assembly GCA_964610785.1). GTDB lineage: Bacteria > Bacteroidota > Bacteroidia > Flavobacteriales > Flavobacteriaceae > Flavobacterium. Next base: position 1,728 of record CAZSZH010000035.1, read on the forward strand.
TTGAAGAGCAAGATGCGGAACGAAAATATTATGTAGTTAAAGAGGTAATCTCTTTTGCTGATGAAGCAACAGGCAGCGAAATTATAGTCATGCCTTCAGAGGAGTTTCAAGTGACTGCAATGGTTGATTTTGGTACTAAAGTATTAGGCACTCAAAATGCAACTTTAAAAAATATTTCTGATTTTAAAACTGAAATTGCTGATGCCAGAACTTTTAGTTTTTTACATGAATTAGAAAATTTATTAGACAATGGTTTGATAAAAGGCGGAGACTTAAATAATGCTATTGTTTATGTAGACAAAGAAATTTCTCACTCAACGATGGAAAATCTTAAGAAAGCATTTGGTAAAGAACATATCGCTGTAAAAGAAAATGGAATTTTAGACAATTTGACCTTACATTATCCAAATGAAGCGGCACGTCATAAATTACTTGATGTTATCGGTGATTTAGCGTTAGTTGGAATACGAATTAAAGGTAAAGTTATTGCCAACAAGCCAGGGCACTATGTAAACACGCAATTTGCAAAAAAACTTTCCAAAATAATTAAAATAGAGCAGAAGAATCATATTCCTGTTTACGATTTAAACTTGCCACCATTAATGGATATTCATCAAATTATGAATATTCTTCCGCATCGACCTCCGTTTTTATTAATCGACCGAATAATTGAAATGAGCGATACTCATGTCGTTGGGATGAAAAATGTGACGATGAATGAAAATTTTTTCGTGGGACATTTTCCCGATGCTCCAGTAATGCCGGGGGTTTTAATAGTAGAGGCGATGGCACAAACTGGTGGAATATTAGTGCTAAGCACTGTTCCTGATCCAGAAAATTATTTGACTTACTTTATGAAAATTGATAATGTCAAGTTTAAACATAAAGTATTGCCTGGTGATACTTTAATATTCAAATGTGACTTAATTTCTCCTATTCGAAGAGGAATTTGTCACATGCAAGCTAATGCTTATGCTAATGGCAAATTAGTTGCTGAAGCTGAATTGATGGCTCAAATAGCAAAAAAACAATAATGTAAGGTAGTTGGGTTTACAGAAGAGGTGAGAGCATTAACCTAAAACTTAAATCCAACAACCTAAAACCTATAAGATATGAATCAACCATTAGCATACGTTCATCCCGGAGCAAAAATCGCAAGAAATGTTGTAATAGATCCATTTACAACGATTCACAATAATGTAGAAATCGGAGAAGGAACTTGGATTGGTTCCAATGTAACCATTATGGAAGGCGCCCGAATAGGTAAGAATTGTAATATTTTTCCAGGTTCGGTTATTTCTGCAGTTCCCCAAGATTTAAAATTTGGAGGTGAAGATTCACTTGCCATAATTGGCGATAATACTACTGTTAGAGAATGTGTTACTATAAATAGAGGTACCGTAGCATCTGGACAAACCAAAATTGGTAATAACTGCTTGATTATGGCAACGGCACATATTGCTCACGATTGTCATATTGGTGATAATGCCATTATTGTGAATGGAGTAGCATTGGCAGGTCATGTTATTGTTGGTAATTTTGCTATCATTGGTGGATTGGCCGCAGTGCACCAATTCATTCATATTGGTGATCACGCCATGATTTCCGGCGGATCATTGGTTCGTAAGGATGTTCCTCCGTATACCAAAGCAGCTAAAGAACCTTTATCTTATGTTGGTATTAACTCGGTTGGTTTAAGAAGACGAGGTTTTACATCAGAAAAAATTAGAGAAATACAAGATATTTACAGAATATTATATCAAAAAAATTATAATACTTCTCAAGCTGTTGGCATCATAGAGGCAGAAATGGCTGCTTCTCCAGAGCGCGATGAGATTTTAGATTTTATACGAAATTCTTCACGTGGAATTATGAAAGGATATTCGGGTGGGTATTAAAAAATTTAATTTTATAATTGATAAAGAGTAACATAAACAAATAAATCATAAACACATATAAAATGGCATCTACATCAGATATTAGAAACGGATTATGCATTAAATTCAATCACGATATTTATAAAATTATCGAATTTCTTCACGTAAAACCAGGAAAAGGTCCTGCTTTTGTGAGAACCAAATTAAAAAGTTTAACTAACGGAAAAGTTTTAGATAATACTTTTTCAGCTGGACACAAAATAGATGAAGTTCGTGTTGAAACTCATGAATATCAATTTTTATATGCAGAAGGTGACTTGTATAATTTTATGCATGTAGAAAGTTATGAGCAAATTCAATTGAACAAAGCGATTTTGGATGCACCAGACTTGTTAAAAGAGGGAGCTACAGTTAAAGTCATCATTAATGCAGAAACCGAAATGCCTCTATCTGTTGATATGCCGGCATCGGTAGTTCTAGAGGTAACATATGCTGAACCAGGTGTAAAAGGAAATACAGCTACGAATGCCACTAAACCTGCCAAGGTTGAAACAGGTGCTTCGGTGAATGTACCTTTATTTATAAATGAGGGTGATAAAATCAAGATCGATACCGCTTCAGGGTCTTACATGGAGCGTGTGAAAGAATAATTAAATAGATACATTTTGTAATTTGAAAATTAGATAATTTTCAAATTTCTAATGGACACATTTGCTAATTATCAAATTTTCTAATTGAATTATGAAGTTTTCAAAAATACATTCTCTTAAAGAAATTGCTGAAATCATCGGTTGTCAATACATTGGCAGCGATGATTTTCCAGTTTATGGAATGAACGAAATTCACGTAGTCACCTCGGGAGATATTGTATTTGTAGATCATCCAAAATATTACGATAAAGCATTGCAATCGGCTGCAACAGTTGTCTTGATTAATAAAGAAGTTGAATGCCCAAAAGGTAAAGCGTTGCTGATTTCTGATGATCCTTTTCGAGATTTTAACAAATTAACCAATCATTTTAGACCATTTGTAGGTGCAAATGTTTCTATTTCAGAATCGGCGGTAATAGGCGAAGGAACAGTTATCCAGCCCAATTGCTTTATCGGACATCATGTTACTATTGGAACCAATTGTATTATTCATGCGAATGTAACTATTTATGACAATTGTGTGATTGGTGACAATGTAATTATTCAAGCAGGAAGTATACTTGGAGCGGATGCTTTTTATTATAAAAAGCGTCCCGAAGGATACGATCAACTACTTTCGGGAGGAAGAGTTGTGATTGAAAGCAATGTTGGAATTGGTGCGCTATGTACTATTGACAAAGGGGTTACTGGCGATACAACCATCGGCGAGGGAACCAAAATAGATAATCAAGTTCATGTTGGCCATGATACTGTTATTGGAAAAAAATGTTTAATTGCTGCTCAAACGGGTATTGCCGGTTGTGTAATCATTGAAGACGAAGTGACACTTTGGGGACAAGTTGGAACCACAAGCGGAATAACTATTGGAGCTAAAGCTGTTATCCTCGGTCAAACTGGAGTTACTAAATCGGTTGAAGGAGGGAAGTCTTATTTTGGAACTCCAATAGAAGAATCTCGGGAAAAATTAAAGCAATTAGCCAATATTAAGCGAATACCTGAATTATTTAAAAATATAAAGTAATGACTCCTAAAGAATTGGTTCTTGATTTTTATAGAAATGACTTATTGTTAAATCGATCAGAAGTTAATGAATTTCTGCATCCGGAGGTTCTCATTGATTGGAATAGTACTAAAGGATTTATTCAAATGAATCGCGGGGATGTTTTAAATTTAACTGATGAACTTTGCAAAGCCTATATTCGTTCTAAAATCAGAATTTCTCATGTTATTGAAGAAGGAAATTTGGTTTCTGTGCGATATTCTCATTTTGTGAAAACTATTGAAAATCCTAGAGAAGAAATGTTATTAGCAAATTTTTTTGTTATTTGGGAAATAAAAGACCAGAAACTTTTTCGAGGCTATCAAATGAGTCAGTTTTAAGATAGCATATATATGTAATTTGCAAAAAAGCAGTAAAAAACTAATTACTAATTACGAATTACTAATTACTATTTAATACTTTTGCAACACAAAAAATTAAAAATAATATAATAAAACATAACATGAGCGTTTTAGTAAATAAAGATTCAAAAATAATTGTTCAAGGTTTTACAGGAAGTGAAGGAACCTTTCACGCACAACAAATGATTGAATATGGCACCAATGTTGTTGGAGGAGTAACTCCGGGTAAAGGTGGTTCTACACATTTAGATCGCCCAGTTTTCAATACAGTAAAAGATGCTGTAGATGAAGCAGGAGCCAATACATCAATTATTTTTGTTCCGCCAGCTTTTGCTGCTGATGCAATTATGGAAGCGGCAGATGCAGGTATCAAAGTAATCATTTGTATTACGGAAGGTATTCCTGTTGCCGATATGATTAAAGCGTATCACTATATTAAAGACAGAGATTGTCGTTTGGTTGGACCTAATTGTCCGGGGGTAATTACTCCTGGTGAAGCTAAAGTAGGTATTATGCCTGGTTTTGTGTTCAAAAAAGGGACAGTAGGAATTGTTTCTAAATCAGGTACTTTAACCTATGAAGCTGCTGATCAAGTTGTAAAACAAGGATTAGGAATTACTACAGCTATCGGAATTGGTGGTGATCCAATTATTGGAACAACAACTAAAGAAGCAGTAGAGTTATTAATGAATGACCCTGAGACCGAATGTATCATTATGATTGGAGAAATTGGCGGACAATTAGAAGCGGATGCTGCTAAATGGATTAGAGCTGATGGAAACCGTAAACCTGTTATCGGATTTATTGCTGGAGAAACGGCTCCAAAAGGCCGTACCATGGGACATGCGGGTGCTATTGTTGGAGGTGCCGATGATACTGCCGAGGCAAAAAAACGTATCATGAGAGAGAATGGTATTCACGTGGTAGATTCGCCTGCAGAGATTGGTAAAAAAGTAAAAGAAGTAATGGGATAATCACCATGGAGTTTTAAATAAGCTTTAAAAGTCTCACTTTGTGGGACTTTTTTTATGCCCATTTTTACAAGTATACTAAGTTTTGCTGCGCAGTACGTAACGTATTCGTTCTGAAAAATACTAAAAATAGATAACGCAAATTAGCAAATTATTTTGTTTACGTCGAAATTGATTTTTGCAATTGCAATTGATATTTTGATTTCTTATCCTATTTTTGTCCAATTCGATACACTTATTTTATAATTGTCGTGACTTTAAGCTACTCAATAATCATTTCTTTTAACTTTTCTCTGTACGTTTCAAGAATTGTTATTTTAGAAATTAATCCATAGAATTTACCATTTTTGGTAACGGGTAAAAGGGCTTGATTTGAATTTTCAAATTTTTCGATGATAATTTCCATGCCATCATCGTGATTAATGATTTCTTTAGGTTCTGTTAATATTTCTTTGACTTCTGTAAATTTTATGCGATAGGGATTGAACACAATCGGACGAATGATTTCAAAATCAATTATACCCAATAATTTCTGACGATCGTCTACAACAGGAATGATGACTTGACTAGAAGTAGATAGATAGTCAATCAATTGTTCTAAAGTTTTTTCCAAGGTTATTGTTTTTACATCGGTTTCTATTAATGATAAGAAGTCAATACTCTGTAGAATATTCTTGTCTTTATCGCTTGTAAATACTTCTCCTTTATCAGCGAGGGCTTTTACATCCATAGAATGATTTTCAAATTGTTTTGAAACGGCAAAACTAATGGAAGAAACAATCATCAAAGGCACCATTAAATCATAGCCACCCGTAATCTCCCCAATGAGGAAAATCGCGGTTAATGGCGCATGAAACAATCCACTTAATATACCAGCCATTCCTACAATGGTAAAATTTGCAATTGGTAATGTATTGGACAATCCCAATAGATGAATGGATTTGGCCACAAAAAAACCTAAATAAGAACCTACAAATAGAGAAGGAGCAAAGTTACCACCATTTCCACCTGAACCCAAAGTCAATCCGGTTGCAAATGATTTAAGCAATACCACCATTCCTACAAAAGCTAATAAAACCCATTGTTTACTTTCGTAGCCTTCTAGTAAGGTGTTGTCTAATAATACTTCGGGATTGGGAGCAGATAGCGTTTTAATACTTTCATATCCTTCACCAAACAAAGTAGGAAAAAAGAAAATTAAAACTGCCAAAATACTAGCGCCAAACAGTGCTTTTTTGTACGTATTGTTTTTAAATCGGCTGAAAAAATGTTCTACTTTCCTAAAGTTTCGCGCATGATATACCGATACCAAACCAGCCAAAATACCCAATACAATGTAGTAGGGTGTATTATGAAAATTAAAGGTAAGATTTTGTTTGAAACTCAATAGAACCTCTTGGTCCAACAACATTTCTGAAACTAGGGCACCCGTTGCCGCGGAAATCATGATTGGAATAAAAGCAGAAATACTTACGTCGGTCAAAACAACTTCAATCGCAAATAAAACTCCTGCGATGGGGGCATTAAACGCAGCACTAATTCCTGCAGCAACACCACAAGCCAAAAGTAGGATTCTATCTTTTTGAGAGAGTTTATATTTTTGAGCAAAATTAGAACCAAATGCAGCACCAGTTACAACTATCGGACTTTCTAATCCTGCGGAACCGCCTAAACCAACGGTGAGGGAACTAGTTATAATTTGGGCATACATTTGCTTTTTGGGTAGAATACCGCCTTTTTTAGCAACAGCATACAACACTTTAGCGCTTCCTTTTTCAATACTTCCATCTAAAAAACGTCGCACTACAAAGACGGTTAATAGAATTCCGATGATAGGGAATATACTGTTAGCATAGGGTAAATGCAAGTATTCGTTGGCATAATTAGCAAATTTGAATACATTGTGCGCAAAACTCTTTAAAATAATCACCGCAAAGGCACATGAAATTGCTACTGCAACACTAGAGAGGTATATAAAATTACGTTCTGATAAAAAAGTTTTGGCCAAAAAGAATACCGATTCAAATCGACGGGCAATTCTTCTGAAAAACAATTGAACAGAAACTGATTTACGATTTGTCATTACCTTTTAAATAATCAATGTACAAAAATAGTGTTTTATGCTATCAATGCTACAAAAAGATGTTGAAGAAATGTACTATCTTATAGCATTTTGAAACCTGCCGGATCCAGAATAATCTCTACCAATTTAAAATTAAAAATAATGGAAGTAGAATATAATTTAGATATTAAGAAAAAGAAAAGAATATTTATATCTTTAACAGAATTTGTAAAAAAATGTATATAAATGGATAAGTTATCAAACATTGAAATAAAAAATGCGCTTGCTGCGTTGAGCGGTTGGAACTATGATGCTCCTTTTATAGTAAAGAAATTTATTTTTAAAGATCATAAAAGTGCCTTTTCCTTTATAGCAAAAGTAGCACTCATAGCCGAAAAATTAAATCATCATCCCAATTGGTCAGGGATATATAGTGAGGTTGTTATAAAGCTTAGCACCCATGATGTAGCAGGGGTAACCGCAAAAGATATTAATTTTGTAAAAGAGATAGAACAATCTTTATAATCGTTTTAAACGCACCACACAATTGCAGCTTTTGATAAATAGTAGAATCTGGAAACCGTTTTTTAATAACGTTCAAACACAAATAAGCAAAGAATTACAATTTGTAAGGCTTTTTTTATGGTACGTAGTATTTTTATTTGACACGTAAACCCCTTGTTATGAAAAAACTATACTTTGTTTTAATTGGATTTTTAGTGTTTAGTGGCGTTGAGGCGCAGATAATTAATTTTCCCGATGCTAATTTTAAGGCGAGGTTGTTGTCGGCTAATTCCACCGGTGTTTCAATAGCCTCAACACAAGCACTTAGTGCTAATGGTTATGTAACTACTTATAATAAAATTGACACTAACAATGATGGGGAAATTTCAATTGCAGAAGCATCTGTAATTACTTGGCTTTCTATGAGTGGAGGTCTTATTACAGATCTAACAGGAATAGAATATTTTACTAACCTTCAATATTTAGATTGTAATAGCAATAATTTAACAAGTTTAAATCTTAGCGGAGTACTAAATCTTAAATATTTAACTTGTTATAGCAATAATATAACAAATCTAAATATTAGCGGATTAACAAATCTTTACAGTATGAATTGTTCCTTTAATCAACTTACTAGTTTAGATGTACGCGGATTAAGCAATTTTGGAAAATTTTATTGTTTTTATAATCAATTTACAAGTTTAGATTTTAGTGGCTTGACCAATCTTACTTATTTAGATTGCAATAATAATCCATTAAATTCATTGTTTATAAAAAACGGTTCTGTTGAAAGCACTTTAAAATTTTATAGTATTCCTAATCTACAGTATATCTGTGCAGATGAAGCGCAAATAGCTTCTATTCAAACCCAAATAACGGGTTATGGTTATACCAACTGCCAAGTTAATTCGTATTGTAGTTTTGTTCCGGGAGGAACTTTTTACACTATAAAAGGAAACAATCGTTTTGATTACAATAATAATGGTTGTGATGCTACTGACATTGATTATCCAAATTTAAAACTTTCATTTACCGACGGTACCAACACAGGAAATTTAATTCCAAATGCTACTGGCGCTTATCAATTGGATTTGCAAGCAGGCACGCAAACCTTTACCCCGGTTTTAGAAAACCCTACTTATTTTTATGTTTCACCAACAACAGCTAGCGTAACGTTTCCAACAACTTCAAGTCCGTTTACTCAAGATTTTTGTATTACTGCCAATGGTGTACACAATGATTTAGAAGTTACCATTCTTCCTATTGGAAATGCAAGACCGGGTTTTGATGCGCATTATCAAATTGTCTATAAAAATAGAGGAACTACAACGCAATCGGGTTCTGTTGTGTTAACGTATAATGGTGCTATTTCTAGTTATGTTTCAACAGTTCCTGCTGTTTCTTCACAAGCTACCAATAGTTTGAATTGGAGTTTCTCTGGCTTACAACCTTTTGAAACCAGAACGATAGATGCAACTATAAACATCAATACACCAACTGCAACACCACCCGTCAATGCAGGAGATATATTGAATTATACAGCAACTGCATCAGCTCAAACGGATGAAACGCCTAGTGATAATACTTCATCCATGAATCAAACAGTAGTTAACGCCTTTGACCCTAATGACAAAATATGTACTGAAGGAACAACCGTATCCCCAAGCATGGTAGGACAATATGTGCACTACATCATCCATTTTGAAAATGATGGTACAGCCAATGCACAAAATATAGTCGTGAAAGACATGATAGATACATCTAAGTTTGACATTAGCACTTTAGTTTCACTAACAGGAAGCGCAAACTTTACTACCAGAATAACAAATACTAACCAAGTAGAGTTTATTTTTCAAAACATCAACTTGCCATTTGCATCAGGAACCAATGGAGGATATGTTGCTTTTAAAATTAAAACCAAACCAACATTGGTAGTAGGCGATACTTTTAGTAATACGGCTAATATTTATTTTGATTATAATGCACCAATAGTTACTAATACAGCAACAACCACTATTGCAGCATTAGCAAATCCAGAGTTTGTATTTAGTGATTATTTCACCTTATCACCAATACCAACAAAAGGAACATTAAATATCACTACCAAACAAGACATCACCATATCCTCAATAAGCATCTATAACACACTTGGTCAAGTAATGTTGGTGACTTCCAACCCAAGTAAAACAATAGATGTTTCTAATTTAGCTACTGGCAGTTACTTTATTAAAGTAATCACTGACAAAGGAACGAGCAGCGGGAAGTTTATAAAAGAGTAAATTTATTTTTATATAGACCTGATAGGTTTCAAAAACCTGTCAGGTCTTAACCAAACTTTTACATGTTCAATAATTTAATATCACCAGCTGGAGTAATAATGTAGTAACGATTATTTCTAATTATAGTGTTTTTGGGCAACTGATCTTCCTTTAATTTAATTCGAATAGTCATTTCATAAAATGCTTGAATGGTGGGTTCTGTAATATCGGGATTCATAACAAAATTATGGTCTTTTACCAAAGCTTGATTGTAATATTGTGTGACATTTTTCTTGATAGTATGCACTTCACTTTTAGGGTCAAAATTGGCATTGGCTTGTGAATAAGCTTGATAACTTCTATAGCTTTCCATCGGATACGATACATTAAAACCTTCTTGGATTATTTTTTCTTTTTTGTTTAAATCGGTATTCATGATTGCTGTGTAGTTGGCTATCTGATCTTTAAAGATTTCTAAGGCTCTTTTCTGCATTTGTGTTCTAATATGATCAAAATTGGTAGTAACATAATCTACTTTGGCAATATCATAAATCTCATTTTTTCCGCAAACCGAGAGTATTCTATCAAAATCAGAATTGTTTCGATATTTGATTAAGATATTCTTTTTCAGTTCAAATCCAGACGGTTTTTCGTTATACGTTTTCGGATTGAATATTCTTTTTTCGGTGGCATAATCATAGGTCGGTACAAACGAAATCATATCGGTTTCGATTTCAATGTCTTTATTGAAGAGGGCTAATTCTTTTCGCACATTTCCTATTCGTTCATCCATTAAACTGGTTGCTTCTTCGGCAGTTTTTCCGAGTTGTAAAATTGCGAAGGTGGCAATTTCTGCTGTGGCTCTTTCGTTAAAAATTCCTTTTATGGTAATGGTCATTTCGTCTTGATTGCTCGAGGTCGTTTGAATGGTGTTCACCCTGTTTACTACATAACCACCATTGCCGTAGCTGCCATTGCCATAATCAGCATTGCCTTTTTTTTGATATTCTGCATTCCCCATGTCTTGCGCATTAATGATGTTTAATGCCATTGTAAAAACGATTGTTGTTAAAATTTTTGTTTTCATTTTTTTAAGTTTTAGATATTTATTTGAAATTTGGATTACTATTTTTTAAAGAGGATAAGGGATTAGAAATCGTTGTTTAATACAATTAACTTATCCATTTTTCTTATTTTAGAGCTTCTAATTTTATGAACGGATCCATTCGATTTCACCTGTATTGCATTATATGGATTCAAAATTTTTTTACTTTTATCATCATAGTTACTTTCGATAAAATCAATAATATTAATAGTGCCAATATCTGCAATCTTTGAATTAACAATGTTATAGCTGTCTGAGCTTTGAAGTTCGTCGAGGTAGATTGGAATTAGCGTTGAAAATTTAGTTTTAAAAGAGTATTTATCGGATAGATTTACTTTTAAATAAAGTTCCATTGGACTTTTAAATTTATTTCCACAACTGATACAGGCATATCTTAATTCTAGCGTGTATTCATTTTTTGTCGCATCGAGTACAAGTTCATAAGTTACATAGTTTTGAAAATGTTCCGATTCATTTAATAACAACTCAAAACCTTCGTAGTTGTAATTTTTGGAACGCCAATAATTGTCTGATATATTCTCAATTTTAAATCTAATTTTGTACGACCAATCAACGTTATCTTGCGCATTTGATACCGTAAAAGAAAGAATTGATAACAAGATTGTTGTTAAAATTTTTGTCTTCATTTTTATATGTTTTTAAAATTATTGATGCAATAGTACTTTGGGTTGCAGAATTTGATTTAGCAAAACCACTTTCAAGTTACTGTAAACTATTTTAGCTACATTTACAGCAGTTTTACAGTGAAAAAACAAAACGATAAGTATAGATTTGACCCGAATTTAGTAATGAACGAATTGCAACAATTTCAAAAATTGAAAGAAAAAGTGCTTTTGAAGTATCAAGAGCAGTGTCCTTTTTTTCAAGGAAATTGGAAAACATTTAGTTCACAAGACATTCAGAATCTTATTGGATTAATAGAAGTACAATGCAAACAAACCATTAGCGAAAAATGGATTTATACGCATTTGAAACCTGAATCGAATAGTAAGATTCCAAGAAAAGACATGCTCAATATTTTATCTCAATTTGTGGGATATTCTGGCTGGGAGGAGTTTATCTTTAATGATATTTCGGCATCTCAGAAAAATAAAACGCCAAAAAAAATGTTATGGATTTTTGCTTTAACATTGATTTTTCTAATTATAATTGCCTTTATCTATTTTTATAAAACCAAACAGCAAGAAACCAAAACCATTCAATTGAATAATGAGTTTACAAATGAAAAAATAAAATCGGAAGAAGTGAATGTAGTTCAAGTGAATGATTCAATTGCTCAACCTCTAAAAGTTGTAGATGGTAAAGTTAAAATAGAACGCACCACCACTAAAAAATCGAAATTGATTATTAAAAGTCCTTTTTATAGAACTATAACAATTGATTTTAACACGGATAGTTTCATTTCTCGCTTGACAAACAATGTTACCTTACAACCCGATGATTATGCCATGATGCTCAAGGCTTTTATGTTGTCAGACATCAAAGATTGGCAAACAAGAAAAGAACAATTGAATATTATTTTAGCTGACAATTTGGAAGTAATCATAATGCTTAAAGAAGATTTGGGAGCAGAATATTTTAACAAGAAAGAATTCTCTCAAAAATTAATTATACCCACAGCATCCCTAAAAAAAATGAAGATTGTAGAAATTAAAAATGACGAGAATAAAAAAATTCAATTCATTAGAATCAAACAAGAATAAGAAATGAGTACTAAATTTTTACTTATCGTTGTTTTGTTTTGTAGCTTTTTGGGAATTGCTCAAGAAGCTAATAAAGAAGAAAGTGTTTCTGTAAAAAAAGTGGCATCACAATCCTTGAAACAGAAGTTTCCTTCTAAAGTATTAAATGCTTATCAAGAAAATTCTAAATCAAAAGTTGAGGATTTATTCTCTTATTTTCAATTGCTTACTGATGGTAATTTAAAAGCAGACGTAAAAAAAGAAGTCATTGACAACATTCATTTATTAGTTCAAAATCCGAATGTTTTAGTAGTAGATTTCACTTCGGATTCACTACATAAAATTCCATTACAACAGTTCATTCAAAAATTATTGATTTCAGAACCTATTAGTTTTAGTATTTCTGATGAAGTTAGTTATGATACTGTTGCTTATCAAAGTTGGAACGCTAATTATACGGTCACTAAAACAAAATCAGGAATCGTTACTAAAACCAAAGTAACAGAGAACGTGTTTTTTTATGAAACTTCTAAACAATTTGGTAACGAGGCTAAAGTGGTCATTGCAACACTTTTAGGAGCCATGAATTAATTACCTGATATTCCGTAACGCCTCTCGTTGACTTAAAGGTTTTAAATTAGTTGAGGATACATAATTGATTACGCCATGAGGATTGTATTGGCTATAATCGCGTAAAGCCCAACCAATAGCTTTTTGAATAAAGAACTCTTTAGATTCTTTGTGTTTCTCGCACTCGGCTTTAAGCAAATCAAAATTGGTTTTGTCTTTATAACTTAACTGAAAAATAATGGCAGTTCTATTGAGCCACATATTTTTGGAGTCTGAAAAGTGCCCAATGACTTCAAAAGTTTTATCAGGAAATTGCTGTAAATAACCACCTACAAGATATTTTGCAATCGTATCTACAGAATCCCACCAAGAATGGGTTATCAACAATTTCTCAATCATTTCAATATCAGCGATATCATAGTTTTTTTTAATTTCTTTCCTTAAAATTTCAATACCACAGTAATGAAATTCGCGTTCTTTTTTAGCAAATAATTCCAAAGCGATGGCTCGGTAATTGCTTTTGATTTCCTTCCTATGATTTTCCCAATGAGATTTTAGAATTGCTCTTCTTTTTTCGGTCTTAATGCCTAAAAAAGAGAAATGATTTTTCATGTAATTTTCCATGGGAATTGCTACAATTCTACCGTTATTCTGAAGCATTTCTTGTTCTAAATTAGATATGAAATTCATTTTAAAGTTGTTATTTTTTCATTACAATTGTTTCGTAATTCTTCGAAGAATACGGTAAATTCTGCTTCAAATTCAGCATTAAATTGATTGATCTCTACAATGGCTTCTTGCATATTGGCTCGGTGTTTAGTACGATAATCCATTTGAAACAAAATCATTTCCAAACCTTCTAAACTCGCATAACTAACCAACCAATTTCTTCCAATCATATAAGGTATCATTTTTTGTGTTTTCTCGGTAAGAAGCTCATAATGGTCTTGAAGTAACTTATAGAACGCAGCTGCATAATTCTCTAACGGCACATTTGAATAAGTTTCCCAATTCTTCGCTAGATAATGATCATAAATAATGTCCATAATTACGCCTGAATAATGACCATATTTTTCATGCAATCGGTGTTTGCTTTTTCTGTAAATGGGATGTGCATCAGTAAAAGAGTCGATGTATCTATGTAAAAGAATTCCTTTTCGCAATTCATCTGAGTAATCTAAATAGGAATTTCCACGAATACTGTCCGCCATGAAATTCCCGATTTTGAGTAAATCATTGTCTCCAGAAAGATAAATGTGGGCTAGGAAATTCATTTGACCAAATTAGTAATTTTAATTAGAATTTCAAATTAGTATATTTGCAGTCCAAAATCTAATATCTAACAATCTAACAATCTAATATCTAAAATTCAAATGACTCTAATAAAATCAATTTCAGGAATACGCGGAACCATTGGCGGGAAAGTAGGCGATAATTTAACTCCTGTTGATGCTGTAAAATTTGCTTCTGCATACGGAACCTTTTTAAAAAAAAATACATCTAAAGATAAATTAACCGTAGTTATAGGGCGTGATGCGCGAATATCGGGACCTATGATTCACAATTTAGTGATGAATACCTTACTTGGATTAGGTATAGATGTCATTGATTTAGGACTATCAACAACGCCAACGGTTGAAATAGCTGTGCCTTTAGAAAAAGCAGATGGAGGGATAATTCTTACGGCTTCTCACAATCCAAAACAATGGAATGCACTAAAGTTATTGAACGCTAAAGGTGAATTTTTGAGTGGGAAAGAAGGTGAATTAATTTTAGAAATTGCCGAATCAGAAGCGTTTGATTTTTCAGATTTGGATTCATTAGGTACAATCACGGTTAATGATGCCTATATGGATATTCATATTGATGAAGTGTTGAATTTACCATTGGTAGATGCTGAAACTGTAGCAAAGAGAAAATTTAAAGTAGTTGTAGATGGCGTGAATTCTTCAGGAGGAATTATCATTCCTAAATTGTTGGAACAAATGGGAGTGGAGTGCGTAAAATTATACTGTGAACCCAACGGACATTTCCCTCACAATCCTGAACCACTGAAAGAGCATTTGGGAGATATTTGTAAATTAGTGGTAGAAGAAAAAGCCGATTTTGGAATCGTAGTAGACCCCGATGTCGATCGATTGGCATTTATTTCTAATGATGGCGAAATGTTTGGTGAAGAATATACGTTGGTCGCTTGTGCTGATTATGTCTTGAGCAAAACTCCAGGAAATACAGTTTCTAATATGAGTTCTTCTCGTGCTTTGCGTGATATTACGAACAAACACAACGGAAGTTACCAGGCGAGTGCTGTTGGTGAAGTGAATGTTGTTACTCTCATGAAATCAACCAATGCCATCATTGGAGGAGAAGGAAATGGCGGAATTATTTATCCAGAATCGCATTATGGTCGCGATAGTTTGGTGGGTGTTGCCTTATTTTTAACGCATTTGGCTAGTTTAAATATGACTGTTGCCGAATTGAGAGCCAGCTATCCTCAATATTATATGAGTAAAAACAAAATTGAATTGACACCTCAAATTGATGTAGATGCGATACTAGTAGCTATGACTAAAAAGTATGAAAATGAGGAAATCAATACTATTGACGGCGTAAAAATTGACTTTGCTACCGAGTGGGTGCATTTAAGAAAATCCAACACCGAACCAATAATTAGAATCTATACCGAAGCGCCAACACAGGCAGATGCCGATGTTTTGGCTTTGAGAATTATAGAAGAAATAAAAGCTATTGCAGGAATATAGCTTGAATTTATAGTTTCAACTTAATTAATATAAACTCAAATGACTAATTTTGTAAAAAATCAAACACTATGTTTTCTAAGGGTCAAATGATATTTGCTGGGTTATTTTTTATAACATTTATCATAGCTATGATTTATGCCTATAAAGAAGATAAAACACTACATAACAAATTTTACAAAGGAAATTACAAAATTTTATTAGGTTTTTTTGGTTTTATTATCATCCTCTTCCTAATCAAAATATTTTTTAGACACTAAAAATTAATGCTATTGGATGTTTTTTGTAAATCAAATTCTACAATAAGAATGATTATTAGCGATTAAATTTCTTATATTTACACTTGATTTCAAACATAAAAATGAGAATTCTAAAATACATTTCCTTACTATTACTTTTATTCTTTATAGGATTATCAGTTTTTGTTTCCACACAAAATGCAAAATACAATGTTACGAGAAGTAAGGTAATAAAAAATCCAAGATCTGTAGTATTCAATTATCTTAACGATTATAGAAATTGGGAAACCTTTGTAGAATGGATTAAAGATGATAGTTCAATTAAATTTAATTATCCAGAACTTACCATGGGAGTTGGTGCGTCGTGTTCATGGAAAAGCGATGCAACTACTGGAAGTTTGAAAACCTTTTTGATTACCGAAAATGAGAGTATTTTGCAAAAAATGATCCGTAATGACGAAGAATCAATTATTTCTTGGAAATTAAAAGATACCCTTGGAGGGACCAAAGTTACCTACACCGGAAAAGGTAAATTGGATTTTAAGTCGAAAGTAATGGCATTTTTTAAAGGTGGTATTAACTCTTTAATCGGTAATTCCTATGAAAAAAGCTTAGATAATCTAAATAAAACCTTGGATTACGAAATCAATACCTATAAAATTAATGTGAATGGTATCGTAAATCGCCCTGGGGGATTTTATTTGAAACAATTCATGCATTGTAAGCAAAAAGATGTTGATCGATTTATTAAAATTTTAGTACCTAGGATGGAGCATTTCTTTGAAAAAAATAAGATTATGGCTTCAGGAAAACCATTTATTATTTATCACAAATACGATAGAACAAATGATGATGTTGGTTTTTCAGTGTGCATGCCAGTTAAGGATTCGATTCATATTATGCCAGGAAGTGATATCGAAAGTAGCGAGTTGCCAAATTTTACTTCTTTAAAAACTACCTTGGTTGGCGATTATTCGCATACGCAAATCGCTTGGAAAAAAGCGTTCAATTATATTTCGGATTACAATTTAGAACGAAATAGATCTGGTCAAGTTATTGAAGTTTATATAAAAGGAAGAAATGATAGCAAGAGTCCGTCAAAATGGATAACCGAGATTTATGTTCCAGTATATCCTAAGGCAGCTCTAAAACCTTTTACTAGAAAATCTACAGATTCGATAGCAATTTCGAAACCTAGCCAGCAAGAAACGGCTAATCCGTAAACAATTTAAAGCTACAAAGAAGGTTAGATTAAACCTTTTTGAATATTTGTAATCCAACAATTAAACTTTCGCCTTGCAAGAAGAAAAGGACTTCATAAATGAACTTCTAGATCCAAAAACACAAAATGTTGCGTTTCAAAAGCTCTTGCGCGATTTTCAGAAACCTTTATACAACCATATTCGTTCCATTGTGTTAAACCATGATGATGCCGACGATGTTTTGCAAAATACCTTTGTTAAGGTTTTTCAACATTTAAAAAGCTTTAAAGGAGAGAGTAAACTTTTCTCATGGATGTATCGTATTGCTACCAATGAAGCAATCACTTTTATTAATAAAAAAGCGAAGCAAAGTGTAACAACGAGTGAAGCAATGCTAACTAAACTTGTTGAGAATTTGCAATCTGATGTTTACTTCGAAGGCGATGAAATTCAACTAAAATTGCAAAAAGCTATTGCTCTATTACCCGAAAAACAACAGTTGGTATTTAAAATGAGATATTATGAAGAAATAAAATATGAAAACATGTCGGAGATTTTAGGTACTTCAGTAGGTGCTTTAAAAGCTTCCTATCATCATGCGGTTAAGAAAATTGAAGATTTTATGAATTCCAATTAAACCTTTTAACATAATAAACGTCCAATGGATATGAAAACTTTCAAAATAGATACACACGAAAAAATAGCTACTGGCTTTATAATACCAGATGCTTATTTTGAAAATTTTTCTGAGAAAGTGATACAACAATTACCTAAAGAAGAATCAAAGATTATTTCATTTTATGTGCAGAACAAGCGTTGGGTTTATACTGCTGCTGCCGTTTTAGTCATTTCATTATCCATACCATTTGTAAATAAAACACTCAATAAAGAGGAAGAAGTTTCTACTTCGGACATAGAAAATTATTTGGTGCATCACACATCAATTTCTGATGATGATGTATTAAATTTATTGAATCAAGAAGATATTGAAAAGTTAAAAAAAATAAATTCCCCACTTGAAAAAGAAATGATTGAAGATGTTCTTTCAAACAATATAGAGTTAGAACAATATATTACTTCTGAAAACTAAACAAAATGAAATCTAATATTTATAATTATCAAAATTACAATTCCAAAAACATGAGAAATAAAATTATCTTTTTTGCCATATTGTCTTTCTTTATTTCAATTTCCATTTTTGCACAAGATGGTCCTTTGAAAGAACGATTTAGAGAAAAAAAAGAACAAATTAAATCCTTAAAAATTGCATTTATAACAAATGAATTAAATTTAACACCAGAGGAAGCGACCAAATTTTGGCCACTATTCAATGCTTTTGAGGACAAACAACAAGAAATAAGAAAACAAAAACTTAAAGGTTATTTTGATAGAGCCGACAATAAAATGCTGGATAAACTATCTGAAAAGGAAGCTTCCTCGATGCTTTCACAAATGGAATCTGCAGAGGATGAATTGTATCAAATGAAAAAGAAATTTGTTTCTAATTTAAAAGGAGTACTTCCTGCTACTAAAATTCTGAAACTAAAAAAAGCGGAAGAACAATTTAGTAAAAAGTTATTGCAACAATACCGGGACAAAAAGATTGGTCGATAATTATGATTGAATTAGTAATAAAAAATAATTATTGACCACATTACCAATATTTTTGATTAAAATTTTACTTTGATACTTAATAAAAGATTTTAAAATTTTATTTTAATCGCTAATCACTAAATCTTTACTGTCCAACCAAAAGTATCCTCTGCAAGTTTGTACTGAATTTTAGTCAGTTTATCTTTCAATTGGCTCGCAAATGAATTTTCTATTTTTGGTAAAGTATATTCAACATCTTGATAAGCAAAGGCACTTATTGGACTTATTACTGCAGCAGTTCCTGCACCAAATATTTCTTTCAAACTTCCATCTTGTGCAGCATTTACAAGTTCTTCCACCAAAACAGAACGGACTTCTACATGCAAACCTTCACTTATTGCTAAATCTATCAAACTTTTTCGGGTTACACCATCTAAAATACGTTCTCCCGTTGGAGCTGTATATAAAGTGTCATTAATTCTAAAAAAAACATTCATAGTTCCTGCTTCCTCAAGTTTAGTGTGCGTAGCATCATCTGTCCAAATAATTTGTTGGTATCCTTTTTCATTAGCTAATTTAGTTGGATAAAATTGAGCAGAATAATTTCCAGCAGCTTTGGCAGCACCAATTCCTCCATTAGC
Source organism: uncultured Flavobacterium sp. (assembly GCA_964610785.1). Taxonomy (GTDB): domain Bacteria; phylum Bacteroidota; class Bacteroidia; order Flavobacteriales; family Flavobacteriaceae; genus Flavobacterium. Next base: position 21,263 of record CAZSZH010000035.1, read on the forward strand.
AGCACGACTATAATGATCAGCAACTATTACTTTAACTTCACCAGAATAATATGATTTTGCTGGCGAAAGAATAATCATAAAACGATATTGAGTAGAGGGTTGCGCAATAACTCCCGAACCAATTGCAATCATGAAAGGTCTTATGTACAGCGTATTTCCCAAACCTTTTTTTACCCAATTACGTTCTATATTCAAAATTGTTTTTAAACCATCAATAAAAATAGTTTCTGTAATTTCAGGCATAGCAAGTCGCAATGCCGATTTATTAAGTCGGTGAAAATTTTCATCAGGTCTAAATAACCAAACATCATCATTCTCATCTTTATAAGCCTTCATTCCCTCAAAAATGGCTTGACCATAATGAAATACTTTAGCGGAAGGATCAATCATAAAAGGTTCATAGGGCTTTATAATGGGCTTCTGCCAAGTGCCCTCTTTGTAATCACAAATTAGCATGTGATCGGTAAAAGTATTTCCGAAAGTAAGATTATCGAAATCTACGGTATCTATTTTAGAAGTAGTAGCGGTAACTATATCGATTTCGAGAGCAGTATTTAAACTCATTTGGTGCTGTTTTTAATTGATTAAATATCATATAAGTATTTGTATTTTAATTATTTATAAGATATTTTTAAGTTATTGAATAGTGTGTTGTATTTTTTGGCTAAACTAATAAAAAAAATATGTTCTTTTTTGGCTAATTTAAAATAATTACAACTTTTCTGTTTTTTAATAAAAGTATTTCAAAGAAAATAAAGAATCAGTATTAAAAATAAAAAAAAGACACTATTTTTAGTGTTAGTTTTTAATATCTGATTATTTTTGTTTTTAATTAAAATGAATAACTATGAAAAATATATTTTACACATTTTTAGCTGTTTTAACAGTAGCGAGTTGTCAAAAAAAAGGAGAAATTAAAAAAGATGACATATTAGCATCTTATGCTAAATTTGGAGATAGTATCTCATCCCAAGGCACTATTAGTAGTGCGGAACTTTTAACTAAGTACAAAACACTTAAACCGACTGACACTTTGAATGTAAAAGTAAGTGCTAAAATTACTGATGTATGCCAAAAGAAAGGGTGTTGGATGACTTTAGACCTAGGAGAAAATAAAACAGCTTTTGTAAAATTTAAAGATTATAGTTTTTTTGTTCCTAAAAATGCTGCCAAAAGTGATGCTATTGTCCAAGGGAAAGCATTTGTTGAAATAACTTCTGTTGAGGATTTAAAAGAATACGCTAAGGATGCTGGTAAATCAAAAGCAGCTATCGATAGTATTGTGGCGCCAGAAACTAACTATTCGTTCCTTGCAGATGGTGTTCTAATTAAGAAATAATATTTTATGAAAAAGCTTCTTTTATGTCTTTTAGTTTTTATAACTTTTTTTTCTTGTCAAAAGAAAGAGGACAAGGGAGCAGTCGTAAATAAAGACAATTCGTGTTCTAAAGAAAAAAAATTCGAAATGTATGAGATGTCAGAAATGGCGTCGCTGATGGAACAAATGTATTCGTATAACAAACTTATTAGAAATCGTATTGTTAAAGGTGATACTTTAGGGAAGTTTCCCCAATTTTTCAACAAAATTTATTCAGCTAAGTTTACCACGCCAAGTGACAATGATGATTTTTTCAAAGCTAATGCAAAAAAATTTATTGAAGCACAAAAACGTATCTATGAAGATCCAAAAAATGAAAAGGCCAATTTTAACAAGGGATTGGATGCTTGTATTTCTTGTCATCAAGGTAAATGCGGTGGACCAATTCCCCGAATAAAAAAATTGTACATTCCATAAATTTTGAAAAGAGAGATTATCCAAACCAGAGACGGTTCAACTACTATTCACTTGCCAGATTGGGATGAAAGTTATCATTCGAAGCACGGGGCGATTCAAGAGGCTTACCATGTGTTTATAAAAAACGGACTTGATCTTCTTAATGGAAATCCCGCTGCTATCTTAGAAATAGGATTTGGAACAGGATTAAACACTTTTATAACTTATTTAGAGGCTAAAAAAATAAATCAATCGATTGATTATGTTGGAGTTGAAGCCTATCCAGTTTCGATAGAGGAAGCTTTGCAGATGAATTATGTGGCACAATTAGAAGCAATTGAACAATCCAAAGTTTTTATAACATTGCATCAAGTTCCTTGGGAAGTACAGCAAAATATTTCCGATAATTTCTTTCTAACTAAACGAAAGCAGCTCATTCAGGAGATTGCCGATGTAAAGCAATTTGATCTTATCTATTTTGACGCATTTGGATTTAGAGTTCAACCCGAATTATGGTCATTAGAAATCTTTAATAAGATGTTTACTGCTTTGAGACCTGGGGGTGTGTTGGTGACTTATGCGTGTCGAAGTTCTATTAAAAAAGCGATGTTAGATAGCGGATTTGTAGTTGAAAAACTACCCGGTGCACCAGGAAAAAGGGAAATGTTACGAGCAATAAAAAAATAAAAGTTATATTCTTCAGAAACAATTATTTTTTTCGAAATTAGAATACTAAAATTTAATTTTTTACGTTTTCATTTTTAATTCTACTACAAGTCTAACAAAATCTATAATGTTATTATGTCAAGATTGATTTATGACTATACCAAGACGGTGCTTGAAAGAGTTAGTTTTGATGCAAAACTTTTCTGCAAAGAATTAGAAAAAGCTTTAAAAACACTTCTACCGTATGAAATTGAACAACTAAGAGAATGGTTATTCAATTTTACCAGCGAAAAGCCTGAATTAAGGCAATGTTTATTGAGTAGCAACAAATAAAACTAAAAGGAACTTAAATGGTTCCTTTTTTTTTGTAAGTAAAATATTTCATAAAAATTAATTTTTGTTTATTATCGAATAAATTTGCATTTAATCGAATAAAAATATTATTTTTTATTTGCTTGTTACAATATTTAAAATTACTTTTACTTATGTTTTCCCCGAAACTAAAATAAATACTTAACCTAAAATTAAAAATCTATGGCTAGAATGATTTATGATTACACAAAATCTGAATTGGAAAGTGTAAGTGTCGACCCAAATCTTTTTAAAAGAAAATTAAGGAAAGCGGTTAAAAGTTTGTTACCTCATGAGATTGACCATCTATATAAATGGTTGTCCTTTTTTACTATAAATAAACCTGATTTACAAAGTTGTTTGTTGGAGGTCGAAATTGAAAAATATATCGATGGTGTTTGCTAGAGTTAGGTATAGCTACTTCATTTTTCTCATTCTTCTAATAACACTGTAGTAAATCTTTGCGCAATAAAGATATTTACCGCAAATTCACAATTTATTTGGACCTAGATGGATTCAATCAAATCTGTGAATTTGCGGTTTAATTTTGGAAACTTCTGTAAATTTTGCTTTTAATACAGGTCTAATTGCTTCATTTTGCCAAAGATTAGTGGTAAAAATCAATTCATCTATAAAAATCAACAATTCGGTAAGTATAAATTTTATGTTGATTCAAATGGTAGTAGTTTTACATCATAATTAAAAACATAACCTTAAAAATCAGAAATCATGATTAGAATTATTACAACAATTACCTTATTCGTTTGTAGCTTGCTTACGGCTCAAACACAATTTGAAAACGGAATGGGAAAAGCATTAGGACTTTGGAAAGAAGGAAAATCTTCTGAAGCTTCTGCCTTATTTGAAAGAATTGCATCAGCAGAGAAAAGTAGCTATTTGCCGAACTATTATGTAGCGCTCATTAATACTACAGAAGCCTTTAATCCGGCTAATAAAGATAAAATAACGTCACTATTGGCTAAAGCTAATGCGGCATTAGATATTGAATTAGCCAAATCTCCCAATAATGTAGAACTACTGGTTGTTCAAGCTATGGCTAAAACAGCATTGTTAGCATCAGACCCGATGACCTATGGTATGTCGCTTTCTCCAAAAATTTCTGAATTATATTTCAAAGCGAGTTTATTAGCTCCAGAAAATCCACGAGTAGTTTTTTGCAAAGCTGAATTTGAGATTGGCGGAGCAAAATGGACAGGCGCCGATGTTAAAAAATTATGTGAGCAAGTACAAAAATCAATTGAGTTATTTGCTAAATTTAAACCAGAAACTCCATTTTCTCCATCTTGGGGGTTAGATAGAGCGCAAGAGAGCTTAAAAAATTGCAAATAGTTATACTTTTTAATTTTATAGTATGGAAAATCGATTCAAAAACTACGATTCTATAGAGGACTATATCTTTATTGGATGCATGTTCATTGGAATGGGGATTGGAGAAGCTATTCACGCGGGAGGAATAGGTACTATAGTTGGAATGGGTTGTGGCTTTTTGATCGGAGCAGTTTATCACGAAGTTAAAA
>CAZSZH010000036.1:0-8934 GCA_964610785.1 uncultured Flavobacterium sp.
TATAACATTATGGAAACAATAATGACACAGGCAATAAAAATAACCAAATTTAAGCAATCCAAAGTAAATGAAGTGGATTTGAATAATATTACTATGGGAACCAATTTTACCGATCATATGTTTATTTGTGATTATGAAAATGGTGCATGGCAAAATCCTAGAATCGAACCTTTGGCAATGATTCCAACGCACCCAGCAGGGATGGCGTTGCATTACGGACAAGCTATTTTTGAAGGAATGAAAGCAACTTTAGGAAAAAATGGAACGCCATTATTATTCCGTCCTGAGGAAAACGCAAAACGAATGAATTTTAGTGCCGATCGAATGGGAATGCCTTCGTTTCCTGAAGATTTATTTGTGGAAGCCTTAAAACAATTCACAGCCTTAGAGAAAAATTGGATTCCAACATCAACAGGAAGTGCTTTGTATTTGCGTCCGTTTATGTATGCTGATGAAGCCTTTATCGGAATGCGTGCCGCAACGAGTTTCAAATTCATCGTAATGGCATCCCCAGCGGGACCATTTTTCAGTAGAAAAATTAAATTATACGCTGAGAAAAAATACGTTCGTGCCGTAAATGGTGGAACGGGAGAAGCCAAAGCAGCCGGAAATTACGCCGCAGCTATTCGTCCAACAGAATATGCCAAAGCGAAAGGTTTCGACCAAGTTTTGTGGTTAGATGCGCAAGACTTTGAATACATTCAAGAAGTAGGGACGATGAATATTTTCTTCAAAATTGATGGAAAATTCATCACGCCGAGTTTAACGGGTTCCATTTTATCAGGAATTACCCGAATGAGCGTAATCGATTTGTTACGAAGTAAAGGTTTTGAAGTAACCGAAAGACCAATCACCATTTCAGAAATCATTGAAGCCTCTCAAAACGGAACTTTAGAAGAAGCTTTCGGAACAGGAACAGCAGTAGGAATTGCGATGGTTGAGGAAATTGGGAACAACGATTTATCCATTAAATTCCCAACAGAAAATCCAGTTTCAGTAATGGTAAATGATACTTTGAATGCGATTAAAGTACAAGATATCAAAGATGAATTTGGTTGGATTGTAGAAGCAAAGTAAATAAAACAACCCTCTCAGAGTTTAAAACTCTGAAAGGGTTTACTATAATTAATATGTTAGATAAAAAAATACTAGAAAAAGCCTTTTCAACAATGGCCACTGCCAAAGCGATGGCAACTTTGTATGAAGATAATTTCAAAATAGTTTCCAAATACGTACACGCCACCTCACGCGGACATGAAGCGATTCAAATTGCGATGGCGATGCAATTGTTGCTGCAACATTATGCTTTTCCTTATTACCGTGATGATGCGATGATGCTCGGAATCGGGATGCAACCTTACGATTTGATGTTGCAATTAATGGCGAAAAAAGACGATCCGTTTTCGGGCGGACGAACGTATTATTGCCATCCAAGTTTGAAAGATGCTGATAAACCTAAAATTCCACACCAATCATCGGCTACAGGAATGCAAGCCATTCCAGCAACTGGTGCAGCGATGGGTTTTTGGTACAAAGAAAATATCGGAATTCAAGATACTAACCAAGAAAAACCATTAGTCGTTTGCTCACTTGGCGATGCTTCCGTAACCGAAGGAGAAATAGCCGAAGCCTTGCAAATGGCAGCGTTGAAACAACTTCCGATTTTGTATTTGGTGCAAGATAATGGTTGGGATATTTCGGCAAATGCGGCTGAAACGCGTGCTCAAAATGCGTTTGAATACGCCAAAGGTTTTCACGGAATTGAAGCCATTTCGATTGATGGAGCGAATTTTACTGAAAGTTATGTTGCGGTTCAAAAAGTAGTACAAACCATTCGTGAAGAACGTCGTCCGTTTTTAATTCATGCCAAAGTACCGTTGTTAAATCACCACACGTCTGGAGTTCGAATGGAATGGTATCGTGATGATTTGGAAGAAGCGCAATCACGTGATCCATTTCCGGTTTTGATGCAACAATTGCTGGAAGTAGGATTTACAAAAGACGAAATTCAAACTATAGAAAATACAACTAAAGCCAAAGTTCAAGCCGATTTTGATAAAGCTCAATTAGCCGAAGATCCAACTCGAGAAGATTTATTTACACACGATTTTGCACCAACTCCAATCACAGAAGAACTTGGAGAACGAAATCCAGTACGTGAAGATAAAGTGGTAATGGTCGATTGTGCGCTGTTTGCTGTAGAAGAATTAATGAAAAAACATCCAGAATGTTTGTTATACGGACAAGACGTTGGCGGACGATTAGGCGGTGTTTTTAGAGAAGCAGCAACCTTAGCCCAAAAATTCGGAGACGAACGCGTATTTAATACCCCAATTCAAGAAGCTTTTATTGTGGGTTCTACCGTAGGAATGAGTGCTGTTGGTTTGAAACCGATTGTTGAGGTGCAGTTTGCCGATTACATTTGGCCAGGATTGAACCAATTGTTTACCGAAGTCAGTCGCTCGTGTTATTTGTCTAATGGAAAATGGCCCGTAAGTATGATTCTTCGTGTGCCAATTGGTGCTTATGGCAGTGGCGGACCATATCATTCGTCGTCTGTGGAAAGTGTTTTGACCAATATTCGCGGCATCAAAATCGCCTATCCAAGCAATGGTGCCGATTTAAAAGGATTGTTGAAAGCGGCGTATTACGATCCAAATCCGGTTGTGATTTTGGAACATAAAGGTTTGTATTGGAGTAAAGTAAAAGGCACCGATGCAGCCAGAGTCAACGAACCAAGCGAAGATTATGTATTGCCTTTCGGAAAAGCCAATATCGTTCAGGAAATTTGGGAACAAGAAACCGATGAAACGATTACGATAATCACCTACGGAATGGGCGTTCATTGGGCGTTGAATGCATCAGCAACAATGAAAAATCAAGTGGAAATTATCGATTTGCGTACGTTGTATCCGCTAGATGAAGAAGCGATTTTCAAATCGGTTAAAAAAGCAAAAAAGTGTTTGGTTGTCACTGAAGAACCAACTAATAATTCGTTTGCCAGAAGTTTAGCTGGACTAATTCAGGAGAACTGTTTTAAATACCTTGATGCGCCTGTAATGGTGATTGGTTCGGAAAATATGCCTGCTATACCCTTGAATAGTACTCTGGAATTTACGATGATTCCTAATATGGATAAGGTTCGGGCAAAGATGGAGGAGTTACTAAATTATTAGCTTGCAACAATTTACACCTTAACAATTTACACTTAATCATAGTTTGTCAATTGCACTTTTTTGTTTTTATATTATGAATAAGTAGCAATTTTTCTTCTAATTACTAACATTTTTGATTTCGTTTATTTTTTACCAAAACATTTATTTGAGAAAAAAAAGAATCTATACTGAAAAAACAAATTAAATTTGCAGCACAAACAGACAAACAATAATGAAAGAACTACTTAAAAAATTTGAAAATAAAACCCCAGAAATAGTTTTTAACTGGAAAGATACCGAAACAGAAGCAGAAGGATGGACGGTTATCAACTCCCTTCGAGGTGGCGCTGCTGGTGGGGGAACTCGTATGAGAAAAGGGTTGGATATGAATGAAGTACTGTCGTTGGCGAAAACTATGGAGGTGAAATTTACAGTTTCGGGACCAGCAATTGGTGGTGCTAAATCAGGGATTAACTTCGACCCAAATGACCCGCGCAAAAAAGGAGTGTTGCAACGCTGGTATAAAGCGGTTTCCCCGCTGTTAAAAAGCTATTATGGTACGGGAGGCGACTTGAATGTAGACGAAATTCACGAAGTAATTCCGTTTACCGAAGAATGCGGTGTTTGGCATCCGCAAGAGGGCGTTTTTAATGGTCATTTTAAACCTTCAGAAGCTGATAAAATCAATAGAATTGGGCAATTGCGCCAAGGCGTTATAAAAGTTATAGAGAATCCCAAGTTTTCTCCAGATGTTTTAAGAAAATATACAGTGGCTGACATGATTACTGGATATGGTGTTGCCGAAGCTGTGCGTCATTATTATAATACGTATGGTGGTGATTTTCGTGGTAAGAAAGCAATAGTACAAGGTTTTGGCAATGTAGGTTCGGCAGCAGCTTTTTATCTGGCCGAGATGGGTGTGAAAGTAATTGGTATTATTGATCGTGATGGTGGAGTCATTAATGAAAATGGATTTTCGTTTGAAGAAATAAGACGTTTGTTTTTAAATAAAGATGGTAACAAACTTGTTGCTCAAAATATGATTCCTTTTGAGAAAATTAATCAACAAATTTGGACGCTAGGTGCTGAAATTTTTACCCCTTGTGCTGCTTCGCGATTGGTTACAAAAGACCAATTAGACAATATGATCACTTCGGGATTAGAAGTCATTTCATGTGGAGCTAATGTACCCTTTGCTGACAAAGAAATCTTCTTTGGTTCCATCATGGAAGAAACAGATAGTAAAGTGAGTTTGATTCCAGATTTTATTTCTAACTGTGGTATGGCTCGTGTATTTGCGTATTTTATGGAAAGAAAGGTACAAATGACCGACGAAGCTGTATTTTATGACATATCTGAAACGATCAAGAAAGCAATTGAACGAGCACACGATTTAAATCCTGACTCAAAGAATATCAGCGCAACTGCTTTTGAAATTGCCTTAAAACAATTAATATAATTGAATTTAACAAAGCTCTTTACTTCTTTTTTTAACAGTGAAAAAGCAGGTGGATTAGTACTTTTGTTAGCCACAATGTTTTCATTGCTATTGTCAAATTCTTGTTTTTCAGAATCTTATTTATCAATTTGGCATTATCCAATAGCAATGCATAGTGCAGAATATTGGATAAACGATGGTTTGATGACAATATTCTTTTTGATGATTGGATTAGAATTAGAGCGAGAGCTTTATCTAGGAGAATTGTCTAAAATAAAGGACGCAATTTTACCCATAATTGGTGCTTTGGGAGGCATGGTAATTCCTGCCTTATTGTTTTTAGCAATTAATTTAGGGACAAAAACTCAAGCAGGGTATGGAATTCCAATGGCAACCGATATTGCGTTTGCTATTGGAATTTTATCTTTATTGGGAGATAAAGTGCCATTGTCGGTCAAGGTTTTTTTGACAGCATTAGCTGTTATAGATGATTTGGGAGCGATTATAGTGATTGCGATTTTTTATACCAAAACGATTTACTTTGAGAATTTATTGATTTCAATGGCGATTTTTGCAGGATTGATAATCATGAAAAGATTTAAAGTAAAAAGTTTATTTTTTTATCTTATTGGTGGTATTTTCATGTGGTATTTTATGTTGAATTCTGGAGTACATGCTACCATTGCAGGAATATTATTGGCTTTTGCCATTCCTTTTGGGGATGGTAGCGAAGATACGGCGTCTTATAAACTTCAAAGTTGGTTGCATAAGCCAGTTGCTTTTTTGATCATTCCATTATTTGCGTTAAGCAATACTGCTATTCTTATTGGAAAAGAATGGATGAGTACTTTTTCAGAGCATTATTCGATCGGAATATTAGTTGGATTGTGCATTGGAAAACCTTTGGGAATTGTCAGTTTTACTTATGTAGCTGTTAAATTGAAGTTAACTTCCTTACCAGAAGATGTTAATTGGAATACTCTGATTGGTATGGGTTTTTTAGGAGGTATTGGATTTACAATGTCCATTTTTATTACGTTGCTGGCGTTTAACGATGGTCAAATTGTAACTACCTCTAAATTTATGATTTTAATTGCATCTTTTATTTCGGGAGTCATTGGGTTTGTTTGGCTCTTTAAAAGTTTAAGTTCCAAAAAAGAAATACTCTAATAAATCACAATTTTTAGTATATTTCAGCGTTAAAAGTTTTAAACGATTCTACTATGAGTTTAGATTCTACACCGTCAGAAAAAAGAAAATCATTTCTTATTGCGACCCTTATTTATAGTGTCTTGCTTTTGATTATGTTCTTTATTCGCTTTTGGCCACCTTCCGATGAAGAACTGGTAGTGTTGGCTGGGGGTGGAGGAGGAGTAACCGTTAACTTTGGTGATAGTGATTTAGGTTCGGGAGCAAATTTAGATAGTAAAGAATTAGATATAAAGGATAATGCTAAAGAAGCTTCGGCGACACCAACACCTCAAGAGGATATTATTGCACAAGATGAAGAAGCCAATAAAACAGATGTTGTTGTACCTAAAAATGACCCTGTTAAAAATCCAAAAATTTTAATTAATCCTGAAATTAAAAAGCCTGTTACTGTTAAGAAACCAGTGGAACGAAAAGTAGATCCGGCTTTGGCAAACATTATTCACGGAAATAAAAAAGAAGGTGATGGAAATGATAATGTTCCGGGAAATAAAGGTAAAAAAAAGGGAGATAAAAACGCTAAAAACTATGATGGAGATGGTTTTGGAAATGGTAAATATGGAAACAGTTTTTATGGGGATGGAGATGGCTCGGTAACGGGTTCCGGAAAAGGAAGTGGTTGGGGATTGAAAGGAAGAAAACTCTTTAGTAACAATCCAAAACCTCAAAAATGTAATGAGTACGGGACAGTCGTGGTAAAGGTATATGTGAATCAACAAGGTAATGTGTTCAAAGCAGAAAGGTCGCAAGGTACTACAAACACCGATCCATGTTTAGTAAATCCGGCCATTGAAACCGCCAAAACATTCAAATGGCTTCCTGATCCTAATGCGCCTGAAATTCAAATAGGATTTGTAGTTGTGAACTTTAAAATAGGAAATTAAATTACTACAAATACAAAAAAATGCTTCCAAGTAGGAAGCATTTTTATTTTTTTATTTGGAATTGTTGGTTGCGATAACAAACTTTAATTTGTTTTTAACTCCAATTTGTAGCACATCAACCAAATCTTGTACTTGCAGATTGAATGGTATGCGAACTACAACGGTTTGGTCTTTACTATCGCCCATTTTAGACAATAAAGCAGACTCTAATTTATTAAAAGCCACTTCTTCTTTATCTAAATAAAATCGTTTGTCTTCGGTTACTGATAAACTAATGAGTTGTTTGTTGGTTTTCTCATTGGTTTTAGATTTTGGTAAAGTCATTTTAATCACGTTTGGATTGGCTAATGTTGATATAATTAAAAAAAACAAAAGCAAGAAAAACATGATATCACTCAAAGACGAAGTAGCTACTTCGGCATGAAATCGTTTATTTCGTTTTACCATTTGGACGTTGAATTATATTAACAAAATCTAATACTTGTTTTTGAATAGCTAAAGTAAAGCTATCAATTCTTCCGTTATATAAGTGGTAGGCGGAATATGCGATAATACCTACTACTAATCCGGCTCCCGAACTGATCATTTTTTCATACAATCCACCGGAAATATTACCAATACTGATGTCTTCGGTCTGAGAAATGCTGTAGAAAATCTTGATTACCCCCGAAATGGTTCCTATAAAACCAAACGTTGGTGCGATACCAGCAATCAGTCCGAGTTGACCCAATCGTTTTTCCATTTCGCCAACTTCAATATTGGCTGCTCGTTCCATATTTGATTCTATTTCACTGATAGGCCTTCCAATCGTTAGAATTCCTTCGCGCAGCACATAACCGGAAGCGGTTCCATTTCTTTCGGCAATCGAAACTGCTGCGTCAAGGTTGCCTGCATTTAAGTTATCGCGAATATCACGAATTAAATTCGGGTCGATAACAGCTCTTTTGTGGATGTATAAATAACGTTCAATAATTACGTAAAAAGTATAGAATAGTAACAGTGAAATCGGAATTAGGAAAAAACCGCCTTTTAAAATAAATCCTAATACTGAAATTTCATTAGTTTTTGCTGTGCCTTCAATCACTGCTCCTGCAGTTTTTGCAATGGTATCGTTTTGAACTTGAAGAAAAAAATTAATCATATTATTTTAATTTTGATTTAGTTGTTAAAAATAATCTCAAATTTGCACTAAAGATAAATTCTAATACAATAGTAAACTACAAAATTGGGATTTTATTTTGTTTTTAAAACTTTTTATTTAAAAAAGAAATGACCTATCAAGAAACCATTAATTGGATGTATAATCAATTGCCTATGTACCAAAATCAAGGAGCATCGGCTTATAAAAAAGATTTAACAAATACTGTTTTATTGTCTAATCATATTGGGAATCCTGAAAAGCATCTGAAGTGCATTCATGTTGCAGGAACGAATGGTAAAGGCTCAACTTCTCATTTGCTGGCATCGGTTTTGCATGAAGCGGGATTTAAGGTGGGTTTATATACATCGCCTCATTTAAAAGATTTTAGAGAACGAATAAAAATTAATGGTGAAGAAATTTCAGAAGCTTTTATTGTTGAGTTTATTGTTAAAAATAAAGTTTTTTTTGAGGCGCATCAATTGAGTTTTTTCGAAATGACGGTAGGATTAGCCTTTGACTATTTTGTCAAAGAAAAAACCGACATCAATATCATCGAAGTCGGAATGGGAGGAAGATTGGATTCCACTAATATTATAACACCTTTAATTTCTGTAATTACTAATATAGGATTAGATCACACTCAATTTTTAGGGAATTCCTTAGAAAGCATTGCTTTTGAAAAAGCAGGAATTATTAAAGAAAGCATACCTGTAGTAATTGGAGAATATACTAACGAAACTAAATCAGTTTTTTTAAACAAAGCAACCACGACTCATTCATCTATTTATTTTGCTTCCGATGAAATTACGACTACTTTTCCTTCAGAACTTCAAGGAGATTATCAAGTTCACAACAAGAAAACAGTTTTGAAAACTATTAAGGTTTTACAACAGCAAAATAAATTCAAAATAACTGATGATAATATCAAAAATGGTTTTCAAAAAGTAATAAAAAATACAGGATTGCAAGGCAGATGGCAACAAATAAGTGAATGTCCAAAAGTAATTTGTGATACAGCTCACAATTCAGAAGGGCTTAAAATTGTTTTAAACCAAATTCAAAAAGAAAAATTCGAAACATTGCATTTTGTTTTAGGGGTTGTAAATG
>CAZSZH010000036.1:9034-25438 GCA_964610785.1 uncultured Flavobacterium sp.
CAAATTCAAAAAGAAAAATTCGAAACATTGCATTTTGTTTTAGGGGTTGTAAATGACAAAAATTTAGATGAAATTCTACCTTTTTTTCCAAAAAATGCCAAATATTATTTTTGCAAACCAAATATTCAACGTGGATTGTCTGCTGAAATTTTATTTGAAAAAGCCAAAGACCATCAGCTTAATGGAAAAGTATTTGTTTCTGTGTCAAAGGCTTATCAAGAAGCTCTTAAAAATGCTTCGAATAGTGATTTCATTTACATTGGTGGAAGTACTTTTGTAGTGGCAGAAATTTTATAATTTATTAAAAATATATTTGCAGATATAAAAAAGAGTTCTATATTTGCACTCGCAATCAAGCACTAATCGGGCGATTAGCTCAGCTGGTTCAGAGCACCTCGTTTACACCGAGGGGGTCGGGGGTTCGAACCCCTCATCGCCCACAAGTTTAATAACAAATGGTTTCAAAGCCCTTTAAATCGTATGATTTAAAGGGCTTTGAATTTTCTACAACAATCGTTCATAAATACTTGAACTAAAAGGGACAGAGGCGAGACTCTAAATTAATTTTTTCAAGGTTTCCTAGTTTGGATTTACTCGTTTTAATTAGACAAAAAATATACACTTCTTTTTATTAATTTTACGAAACGTAAAAACATAAACAAATTGCTATCTTGGAATTAGTATAAATGAATTGGAATTGAGTAATAAACGAATAAGTTTACTTAAAAATCCAAACTTTATAAACTCCAAATAGCAATTAAAAGAAGAATACATATTTGAACATTATCAAATTGAAATTTGAAAAAATATAATTATGAAAAAAATTAAAGCATTCTTATCAATAGCCTTATTTCTTGTAGTGACATTATCTTCTACTTCCTGCAGCAATGCACAAAGTGCCACAGATCAGCCATCACCCTCGCCATCGCCAACATCATTTGCAAAAGGAGCTGATACTGGATGGCTATCTCAAATGGAGGCAACAGGATATCATTTTTATGATGCAGATGGAACCCAAAAAGATTGTTTACAACTACTAAAAGATAGAGGAATAAACACTATCCGACTCCGTGTATGGGTAAATCCATCAACCGATAAAATCAATGGACATTGCAGTAAAGCAGAGACCATCGCTATGGCTGTTCGTGCCAAAAATATGGGAATGCGCATCATGATTGATTTTCATTATTCAGACTCATGGTCGGATCCTAGCAAACAGAACAAACCTGCTGCATGGGTTAATCACACTTTTAGCCAATTATTAACTGATGTCTATAATCATACTTATGATGTGTTAAACGATTTGAAAACATCAGGAGTAACTCCAGAATGGGTTCAAATTGGAAATGAAATTCCTGGCGGAATGCTTTGGCCAGAGGGGAATTCTAATAATTTTAGCCAATTAGCGCAATTGTTGAATAAAGGATATGACGCAACTAAAGCTGTAAGCCCATCAATAAAAGTTGTCGTTCATCTTGATGAAGGAAATAATAATGCAAAATTTAGATGGTTTTTTGATAATGCTACATCAAATTATGTGCGATATGATGTTATTGGAATGTCTTATTATCCCTATTGGTTCAATACCGATTATACTGCCACTATAAACAATCTTACCTCTAATTTAAATGATATGGTTTCCAGATATGGAAAAGAGGTTATGGTTGTTGAGGTAGGAGGCGATTTTAATTTAGCTCAAAATACACATGATATGCTTTTGGCGGTAATCAATGCAGTAAAAGCGGTTCCAAACAATAAAGGTCTTGGGGTTATATACTGGGAGCCTGAAGGAGAAAAATCATGGAGTGGTTATCAATTGAGCGCATGGCAGGCTAATGGTAAGCCTTCAGTGGCTTTGGATGTTTTTAAACAATAGTTTAATAAGAATTAAAATAAATTTTAATATGGTATTATTGACAATGTTATCGTTTGAAAAAAGAGTAAAAAAGAGTAAAAAGTTAATTTTATATTAAAATTAAAAATACAAATTATACTAAAACTTTAAATGGTAAAAATTTCAAAAAAATAAAATTGACTAATAGTTAAGTATTTCAAAAAAGCAACAATTTTCCATGGGTCATGATATTAATGTTTATTAAAAAATGTAATAACCATCAAGTTTTTAAAAATTCATTTTGCTTGATAAAAAATGATATAAATCAGACTATTGCTATTTCAAAGAATTACCTTTGTATTATATTTTTTGATATATGCACGACATCCAAAATCAAGAAGATTTATACCTGATTGTAGAACAATTCTACAAAAAACTTTTAGGTGATCCAGAAATTAGCTACATCTTTACTGATGTTGTTAAAATAAAACTAGAAGAGCACTTGCCTATTTTAGTTACGTTTTGGTCACAAGCTATTTTAGGTACAGGTGGTTACTATAATAATTTGACTCAAATTCATTTAGATGTAAATACCAAATCCTACTTATCAAAAGAACTTTTTGATATTTGGCTGATTCATTTTGAGACTGCAATTAATGAAAATTTTGAAGGATTTAATTGTGAACGAATGAAAAATATGGCTCATAATTTGGCAACGATTATGCAAATTAAAATAGTACAACAAAAAGAAAAATAATTGTTGCATTACTAATTATATTACCTATTCTTTAAATATTTGGCAATAAAAACCTATTTGTCAATGACAATAGAAATTAATAAAATTATTATTAATAAATTCGTACTGAAATTTATTCCAAATGAATATAAAAATAACAGGATCGGGAAGTTATATTCCAACCGAAGTAATAGCAAATAAAGATTTTTCTAATCATGTTTTCTTAAATGAAGACGGCACTCCTTTTCCCTTATCTAATGAGGTAATTACTGAAAAATTTTATGGCATTACTGGGATTCAAGAGCGTCGCTATGCTTCTGATGATTTATTGACCTCAGACATTGCGTTTATCGCCGCCCAAAAAGCTATTGAAAGTTCAAAAATTGATCCTGAAACTCTAGATTATATCATTTTTGCACACAATTTTGGCAATCAAAAGAAAGGAGCGATTCAAGCCGATTTACTTCCAAGTTTAGCTACAAGAGTCAAACATGATTTAAGAATAAAAAACCCAAAATGTGTGGCCTATGACATGCTTTTTGGTTGCCCCGGATGGGTTGAAGGGGTTATACAAGCTACTGCATTTATTAAAGCAGGGATGGCCAAAAAATGTTTGGTTATTGGAGCAGAAACCTTATCGAGAGTGGTTGATCCGCATGATAGAGACTCTATGATTTATTCTGATGGCGCTGGTGCTACAATTATTGAAGCAACCGAGGAAGATGGCGGGGTATTATCTCACGAATCTGCAACGTATGCTTATGATGAGTCTGGGTATTTATTTTTTGGAAATTCATTCAATAAAGAACATGATCCAGATATTCGTTATATCAAGATGCATGGCAGAAAAATCTACGAATTTGCTTTGATTAATGTCCCAAAAGCCATGAAAGAATGTCTTGATAACAGTGGGATCAGTATTGATAATGTAAAGAAAATATTGATTCATCAAGCCAATGAAAAAATGGATGAAGCGATTATTCATCGTTTTTATAAACTATACAACAAGGAGGTTCCTTCTGGAATAATGCCAATGAGTATTCATAAATTAGGAAACTCAAGTGTAGCGACAGTACCAACATTATATGATTCTTTGTTAAAAGGAGAGATAGAAAATCATGAAATACACAAAGGTGATATTCTATTGTTTGCCTCTGTGGGAGCAGGGATGAATGTCAATGCAATTGTGTATAAAATGTGATTGCTCTGTTGCAAGTTTCAGGTTTCAAGTTAAATTACTAATTTTACGAACTGTTTCAACTTAAAATAGTACAACAGAAACATCATTATAATGTACGAAAAAACATTTCCAAATAAACGCTTTAAGCACACTTTAGAATTTTTACAAAAACACGTTACAACATCAGAGACTATTTTTGATTTGGGAGTACCTAATCCTTTTTCAAAAATCATGGAAGAAAACGGCTATATAGTAAAAAACACCAAAGGAGAGGATTTAGATAATAATCAAAATGCGTTACAAACCGAAACTTATGCTGTTTTTACCGCTTTTGAAATATTTGAACATTTATTAAATCCGTATACTGTTTTACAAAATGTAAAATGCAATAAATTATTAATCTCAATTCCTTTGCGATTGTGGTTCTCGCCCGCTTATCGGAGTAAAACAGATATGTGGGACAGACATTATCATGAATTTGAAGATTGGCAATTAGATTGGCTTCTAGAAAAAACAGGTTGGAAAATTATAGATCGAGAAAAATTTACACATCCCGTTAAAAAATTTGGTTTCAGACCTTTATTAAGATATTTTACGCCAAGATATTATATGGTTTATGCCGTTAGAGAAAATAGATAGTACAACCAATAAAATAAACTCTAATACAGTGAAATATTATATTATTATTCCTTCCTACAATGAAGAGAAATTCATTTCATTAACATTACAGTCGTTATTACACCAAACTATCTTACCTGCAAAAATTGTTGTTGTTAATGATAGTTCAACAGATACTACCGCCGAAATTGTTCAGGAATTTGCCCAAAACAATTCAATTATTTCATTAGTAAATAAAACGTCTCAAGCTATACATTTGCCAGGAAGTAAAGTGATTCAAGCATTTCAAGCGGGTTTAGAAACATTAGATGAGAATTATGATTTTATTGTAAAGGCAGATGCGGATTTAATTTTTCCTACCAATTATTTTGAAACCATAATTCATCATTTCAATTCTAATGAACGAATTGGAATGGTTGGAGGTTTTGCTTACATCGAAAAAAACGGCGAATTTATATTGGAAAATTTAACTGATAAAGACCACATAAGAGGAGCTTTTAAAACCTACCGAAAAGAAACTTTCATGCAGATAGGAGGTTTAAAATCAGCCATGGGATGGGATACAGTTGATGAATTACTTTGCAAATTCTATAATTGGAAAGTGGTCACCGACGATACATTACAAGTAAAACATTTAAAACCAACAGGAGCCAATTATAATAAAGCAGCTCGATATAAGCAAGGAGAAGCTTTTTATTCCCTGGGTTACGGCTTTTTAATAACCTTTATAGCTGCTGCAAAATTAGCACTGATGAAGAAAAAGCCCTTACTTTTTATAGATTACTTAAATGGATATTGGAAGGCAAAAAGGGCTAATAAACCGCTATTAGTTACTGAAGCACAAGCTAAATTTATCAAAAATTATCGAATTCAAAAAATGAAGCAAAAATTGTTTTAAGTTAAAATCTCCATATGCATAACTTATAACTCATAACTTATAACTATTTTTGAGCCTATTTTAAAACTATGATGTTAGTTCGCTATTTATCGCAGATAGGTAAATACTTCTTGATGATTAAAGAAGTCTTCAACAAGCCTACAAAATGGTCTGTTATGCGCGGGCTTATATTTAAAGAAATTGACGATTTAATTATCGGTTCTTTGGGTATTGTTGCCTTTATTTCTTTTTTTGTTGGAGGTGTGGTTTCTATCCAAACCGCCTTAAATTTGAACAATCCCTTAATACCAAAGGAGCTCATTGGTTTTGCTACCCGACAATCGATAATATTAGAATTTGCACCTACTTTTATTTCAGTAGTAATGGCAGGAAAAATGGGTTCTTTTATTACATCTAGTATCGGAACAATGCGGGTGACCGAACAAATAGATGCATTGGAAGTTATGGGAGTAAATTCTTTAAACTATCTTGTTTTTCCAAAAATAATCGCGTCACTTTTATATCCATTTCTTATTGGGATTTCCATGTTTCTTGGTATTCTAGGAGGATGGATGGCAGGTGTATATGGTGGATTTGTTTCAAGCAGTCAGTTTGTTACTGGGCTTCAAGCAGAATTCATTCCTTTTCACATTGCTTATTCATTTATAAAAACAGCTATATTTGGATTATTATTAGCAACAATACCTTCTTTTCATGGTTATTATATGAAAGGCGGTGCGCTTGAAGTAGGTAAAGCGAGTACCGTTTCTTTTGTATGGACATCAGTGGTGATTATTTTAATGAATTATATTTTAACTCAATTACTTTTAGCAAAATGATAGAAGTTAAAAATGTAGAAAAATCCTTTGGTGATTCTAAAGTATTAAAAGGTATTTCAACTATTTTCGAAACGGGAAAAACTAATTTAATTATTGGTCAAAGTGGATCTGGGAAAACCGTTTTATTGAAGTCATTACTTGGTATTTTTACGCCAGATGTTGGGACTATTTCATTTGACGGAAGAGTTTATTCCGCGTTAGAACCCGATGAAAAGCGCGCGCTACGAACTGAAATCGGAATGGTTTTTCAAGGAAGTGCTCTGTTTGACAGCATGACTGTTGAAGAAAATATTGGATTCCCTTTAAAAATGTTTACTACAAAAACTCCTGCAGAAATTAAAGAACGAGTTAATTTTGTAATCCAAAGAGTGAACTTGATTAATGCTAATACCAAAAAACCATCCGAAATTTCTGGTGGTATGCAAAAACGTGTGGCTATTGCAAGAGCCATCGTAAACAATCCAAAATATCTTTTTTGTGATGAACCTAATTCTGGTCTTGATCCAAAAACAGCTATATTAATTGATAATTTAATTCATGAAATTACACAGGAGTATAATATTACCACAGTAATTAATACCCACGATATGAACTCGGTTATGGAAATAGGGGAGAAGATTGTGTTTCTTAGAGAGGGAATTTTAGCCTGGGAAGGAACCAAAAAAGATATCTTTAAAACTGATAACGAAGCCATTGTAGATTTTGTTTATTCCTCTAATTTATTTAAGAAAATTAGAAAAGCTCAAAATAAAGAAGAATAGAAAAAGAAACATAATCTAATGGCTCGTCTTATTGTATTTCATTTGCCAAAGCCATAATTCTTTTAATATCTTGTTCTTTACTTTTTGGGTAAATCAAAAGAACTCCTTCTTTGTCAACAATAATATAGTCATTTAAACCATCAATAACAATAAGTTTATTAGCATCCGATCGAACAATGTTATTGGAAGCATTTTCTAAGATTACTTTGGCATTGATTACCCCATTATTTTGCTCATCTTTATCTAGTTTTTCATGAAGTTGTCCCCAAGTACCTAAGTCATTCCAATCGAACGTTGCCGGTAAAACATATACGTTTTTGGCGTTCTCCATGATGGCATAATCTATGGAAACATTTTCAGCGTTAGCATAATTTTGATGGATAAAATCTTTTTCTAAAGGAGTATTATAACTTTCAATTCCTTGCAAAAACAGGGCATTCATTTGAGGTTGAAATTTTTCAAATGCAGTAGTTATCGATTGAACGCTCCAAATAAAAATACCGCCATTCCACAAAAAATTACCTGCTTCTAAAAACGATTTTGCTGTGGCATAATCGGGTTTTTCTCTAAACTGATTTACCTTTTTTATCGGATTAGTATCTGATTTATCAAACTCAATATAACCAAAACCTGTATTGGGAAAGGTTGGTTGAATGCCTAATGTCATTAGAGCGTCTTCATTTTGACAAAAATCAAAACATTGTTGCAAATTATGAGCAAATTCCTCTTCGTCCTCAATCCAATGATCACTTGGCGCTACCACCATAACCGCATTTGGATTCATTTTCTGAATTTTTAACGAGGCATATAAGATACATGGCGCAGTATTTCGCATTGCCGGTTCTAGCAAAACTTGCTCTGGTTTTACCATTGGTAATTGTTCTAAAACCAAATCGTTGTATCGCTCGTTTGTCAGAATTAAAATATTCTCAACCGGAATCAACTTCGATAATCGACTAAACGTTTTCTGAATCAAAGTACTTCCAGCTCCTAACATATCGTGAAATTGTTTTGGAAGTTCTGTGGTTGAAACGGGCCAAAAACGTGAACCTACTCCACCTGCCATCAATATTGCATAATAATTTTTGTTCATAATTTTATCTTGATTTTTCAGATTCTTTCAAAATCCCCAATTTAATTAAATTAAGTAAATCGCCTTGCTTGGAGCTATAAATTCCTTTACAGTCTTTTTCGTGTTCAGTTGTTATATCCTTTATTAATAATCCAGCCTCATAACTCTCTCCTTCGGCTGAATAATCGTCATATATCGTAAATTCATAATTTTCATTTTGAAAATAAATAGATTCAAGTTGAAGTCCTGAATTCAATTTTCCGCCACCGCGAAAGTAGTAGGAATAGGTAAATTTATTCCAACTTTCTTTGTCTTTGATTGATGGATACTCTAATTCTATCTTTTTAGTGCTTCCAAATCTATAAATGATATATTCATTTCCTTTATCTTTTGCCAAAACCATTTTTTTTCCATTTTTTGTTTTAAAAGAAAAAACTAGTTCTTCATTTGGTAAAAGATAGATTTGACTGTAACACAATGTTGTGAACAATAAGAAAAAGACTAACTTCATTGTATTCATTCCTATAATTTTATCCTGGAATTAATTCTACTTCGGCATTGGCATTAAACAAAAATACTCTCCCTGTTTGAACTTCAATACATTCGTAACGTTTGGTACGCAATCCTTTTTTTTGAAACACTCTTCCATTTTTTATTCGAAATAAACTTCCACTGGGCACTTCGTGAATAAAATGCACGTCGGGTTTTCGTTCGTCAAATTGTTTTAAAGCAAAAGCCAATTTAGCATCTGTATCACTACTGGCTGTTGGATTTCGAAAATGATTGGCCACTAAAGGCAACACGGAATGCGGAAAAATTTCTGGGCGAATAAACGGCACCATCAATCGTTGAAAAGTCATCTTCCACTCTACGCCATGCGGTTTAATCATTCTTCCAAATTTTTCAAAAGCAACCAAATGCGAAATTTCATGAATTAAGGTGATTAAAAAACGGTATTTGTTTAAATTGGCATTAACCGTAATTTCATGTTTCCCCGAAAGTCCTTTTCGATAATCGCCATGACGGGTTTGGCGTTCGTTAACAATTTTAAGGTGAACATTGTTACTTTTGATCAACTCAAAGCACAAATGTACTGCGTGTTCTGGCAAATATTTAGCTAAAACTTCACTCAAAATTACGGCGTAGTTGATGAAACTTGCAAGACTTTTCCGTTATAAAATTTATTTCCTGTTAGCGCAAAGTTGAAAATATAATCGGCCATGTCTTTAGCAGAAATTGGGGCTACGTATCCTGGAAAGGCTTCTTCCAACATTTCGGTATTCACTGCTCCTAATGCTAAAACATTAAAAGCGATGCCTTGTTCTTTATATTCTTCGGCTAATAATTCTGAAAGTGTAATTAAGGCACCTTTACTCGAACTGTAAGCTGCAAGACCTGCAAATTTTGAACTTCCTTGAATACCGCCCATCGAACTTATAGAAACCACATGACTGCCTTTGTTCATGTAAGGCAAACAGGTTCTAATGAGGTTGGCAACACCAAAAACATTCACTTTATACACGCGCTCAAAGTCAGATTGCGACAATTGAGCAAAGGGTTTGTTGACTAAACATCCAGCATTATTGATAATTACATCTACTTTTTTCCAAGTTGATGCAATGAATTTATCGATTTCGTGCATTTCCTCTTCAACAGCAATATCAATAGAAAGGCATGTGATTTTTGGATTTCCTAACAATCCGTCTGGAATTTTCCTTGAAACAGCCAAAACTTGATGCCCTTGGTTGGCAAATTGTAAAGCCAATTCAAAACCAATTCCGCGGGAAGTTCCAGTAATAATTACGTTTTTCATTTTCAATTTTATGATTGTAAAGATACTAAAAGTTGAGAAATGAATTTTATTTAAAATACTTGTTGTAAAATTTTATTGTTTGAAAGATTCCCAATCCAACAAAAACTAATGGAATGATAATTTTCATGAGGTATTTCGAAAAAAAATCGGCTTGAATCGTTAGAAAATTTAGGCTTAAAATTAATACTAACATCCCCAAAAAAGTTCCTGTGATTGTTCCGAAAACATAAAAATATTTTCTTGAATGTGAAATTTCAATATGCTTTCCATTCAATAAATACAAATTCCAACTGGTCCAAAACGGAATTTGAATAAAATTAGTGCTGCTGAGAAGTATTCCGGCTATGAAAAAATGCTGAGCAACATGAGAACTTATCGTTTTATTAAGATGATTGGAATTACTACTGGCAAAAAAAACATACGCCAAAACAAACATGAAGAGTATAGAAAAAGCTTCAATAAATCGAATTAACTTGAGATTCGCCGTTAATTTTTTAGCAAAAATAAGTGTAATCAGTATCACTAAAAACTCAATTAAAATAACCCCAAATAAATACTGAATTGTAGCGTTTAATCCAGCGTTTCTATACACATTAAAGCCCACAATATTGAGGTATCCTAAAGGAATGGATCCGATGAAACTGACTAGGAATCCGACAATTATATTTTTGAGAATTTGCATTAAAAATTGACGATTTTTGCACTTTGATTCAAATGCAATCGGTATTGTTGCATGCCTTCTTTGTGTGTTAAGTACTGAAAACCTCGTTTTCGATTTGCCAGCTATTGAAAACAGCACATCCAACTGGTCGCAAATTGATTTAGCATCACCTTTAAAAACAATTTTTTCAGCTTGTTTAATTAATGATGATGTATCTTCATCGTTATTTAGTACTTGTTTTGCCATTTAGCAATTGATTTAATTTGATGCCATACTGTTCAATAGGCATTCCTTGCATCGCATATTGAGGTGCAATGACTGCTTTAATTACTTTATTATTATATTTTATTTCGACTTCTATAAAGTGATAATCTCCTTTTGTTAAAGTACCATCTGTTTTTTGAAGTTTAAATTCATGTACTTTCTTTTTTGAAACATATTCTTCAAGTATATCGTCAAAAACTCTACCGCAGAAAATAACTTGTTTTCTTTCTTTTGCTGCTATAAGTGATAAAATATTATCTATAAATGGTTCAATGTTTTTAACGCCAACTTCATTGAAATTAAAATTATCAGAGCCAAATGGAATTAGCTCTATTTGAAGTTTATTGTCAATAACAATTTCTAAATCTCTATAAATATCATTTCCAGTAAATGGTAAAATATTTAGCGGTTTTAAAAATCTTATTTGTTTTTTATCGAATGGTGATTTATGAGTTCTAGCTGATTGTTCCCCATAATTATTTTTACCAAAATATCTAAAATAATCAAAATACGCTTCAAATGTATCGAACTTTGGTTTTTCAATATCAAACTTTTTAGTGGTATTGTTTTTATTTCTTTTTGGATTTAAATGAACCAAAACTAAATCAGCATTTAAATCGCCTGTAAAAAAATGAGGGTTAGATTCACAGAAATATTCTCCACCAATTTTTTTATTTAACCCTATTGCCTGTGAACATTTTCCTTGTTCTTTCCATTCGTTAAAATTAGATTGAATATTTTTTTTAAATTTTTCCATTTTTATTTAGATTATTTCGTTAATCTCGATTATTTCAATTTTTGTTTTATCTAGTTCTTTTCCTCCTTCTTTTTTCCACGAACTATTTTTAATGGTATATGTATAAATGTCTTCCCACTTTGCTTTGATAAAAGCAATTGCTCCTTTTTCAGTAATAATGCCGTTTGATGGAAGGTAAAATACGGGATTTGAAGTTTTCCATTTGTCAATTTTTTTATTCCAATAATATGGCTCATTCACAAAACAATTTACTTTCCATAGTTTAGTATAATTACCGTTTTTAAATTGTTCTTCAAGAATAGAATTTATGCCTAATGATTTTAGTTTATTTTGAATTGAAAGAATATTAATTTTTTCTTGTACGTTATTAATTCTATTTGTTCCAAACTCTTTGTCGGAATAATCATAAGACTGAAAGCACTGAAGTGCCTTTTTTAAAAGGTTTAAATCGTTATTTTCTTCTCCTTTTTTTGCATATATCATTCCAACACTATCTTGAATTTTTGATTTATCACTTGTTATATTTGTAATTCTATCGATTTCTTTATAAGCTTTATTTAAATCTCGTACCATCAAAGACCAAAGATATTTATCCGCAATAAATGAGTCCTTAAAAAAATCGTCGTCACCAATTTCAGCCAACTCTGCTTCATTGATTACTTCTTGATATTTTTTATCAGAGTAAAGTTGATTAATACTGTTTTTATATTCAATTCTAACTGAGCCGACTGTTCTCTTATCTTTTATAACATTATCATTTTCACTATTACTATTTAAGGTGTCTGTCTGTTCTTTTATAATGGTGTCATTTTCCCAATTACCTTCAATAACACCACCGTCAGCTTTTGTTAATTTACCTTTTCCATGTCTCTTAAAATTAACAACATCTCCTTCAAAATTATCACCATTTGGATAATATATACTACTGCATAAATATTTATTGTTTAAAAGCCTAACAAATCTATATTCAGTGAAATCATAAACATTTTGAAGAGCAATGTGTTTAACTTCATCCGATTCATAACAAATTATAATCCCCTCTAAAAAAGTATCGTTAAAGAAATGCCCAATATATTTCGTCTTTTTATTTGAAAATAAATCATTGCTAGTGATAGTTAATTCCCCAAATCCATTTGCTTTTTCATCAACAATCTTTCCTAAAAAAAAATCACCATTTGGATATTTTTTTATTTTCTTGTACGAAGTTCCAAATGCAAATAATTTCTCAAAGAATTGTATATAATCATCTTTTGGTTTAATTTCTTTAAAAAACTCTTCTATTCCTTTAAATCCATTTGCAACCTTAGGGTTAAAAATTATATCCGCAAATTCTTCATCATGAACATTAAGTTCAACGAACTTTACTCCCAAATCAAAATTATATTTATATCCATCTTGGTTGAAATTTGGGATTTTAGCACCATTAGATTTTTCTGACAGTGTTAAATTTTTAAAACTATAATCGTAAATTTTTTTAATTTCACCGCTACTTAAAAAATGCTCTAAAAAAACTCCGTTTCTTATATTAATCTTGTATTCATTATTTTCATTAATTTTATCAATTAAACCTGTGGTTTCTAATTGCTCTATTAATCTGCAAGCTCTATTAGTTCCTAATTTTAATTTATCTTTTAAAAAGTCTTCTGACACTTCTTGATATTCAACTATTAATTCAGCAGCTTCTCTAAAAAAGCTATCTTTTTCTGAATTATTTATTTCTGTATTTACTTCCGTAACTATTTCATTCTTTGAAACAGTACTAGTTTGTGACATATTCTTTTGTTGAATCATGGATTCTAAGATAATTTCACATTCGTCAATATCAACATTATACTCGGTAGCCTTTCTAAAGATTACTTCCCTTTCTTTGTCAGTAATAACTCCATCCGTTAAACAGAGTTCTATAAATTTTAGTAATTGTTTGTTCATATATTAAACATTAAAAACACAAAAATCAGTATATTTAATTGTAAAATAAATTGCAACTTATTGCAACTTCGGAATCAAAAAAGAATACATCTATCTTTGTTAGAACTTAAAGAAAAAAATGAACCAACCAAATCCTTATTTAATTTCGCTTTGTAATCAGCTTGAAACCCAATTGGGTTTTAGGATAAAGAACATAGCTGATGCTAGGAAATGTGCGGATATATTGGCTGTTGAGAAATTATATATTTCGTCGCATACTATAGCAAGATTGTATGGAGTTGTAAAACCTTTTAGAACTCCTTATAAGGATACTTTGAATATTATAGCTCGTTATTTGAATTATTCGGATTGGGAAGAATTTTGCAATAATCAAACTAATATACCGTTTGATCCAAATTATTTTCTAACTGAGGCGTCGGATGGTTTTTCGCTAACGGTGTTGCAAATGGCGCTGGCTAACGAGGATTTTGATGGTTTAAAAATGATTCTAGGTAAAGTAGAAGAAAATGAAAATGAAGCAATATTATTTACAGCAGCAGAAATGATAGGTGCTTATGTCAGGAAAAGTAAAAGGCAAAAGGAATTATTACAGTTACTAGCAGATAGTAATGTTGGTCATTTATATTTTTATGAATGTTATGTGGATGAAGATAATAAAGATAGTTACTTTTCGGAGGCATTGTTATATCAATATTTGCCTAATGTGACAAATGATAATAAACGATTATTTGTTTATTGTTTTGTGATAAGTCAAACAGCTCATAAGGAAAATAAACTTTCCAACTATTGCAATTTATTTATCGATTTGACAAATCAATTAGATAAAAGCAAATGTCATTTTCATGAATTATCACGTTGGATGGAATGTTTGATTCTTATGGATGGTTTTAACAATGAACTTCAGTACACATGGAGAAAGCATGTAGAAGAGTTGGTTGCTTTGTCCGATGGTATGGGGCTTAACAAAAAAGTATGGTTACTATCAAGATCACTAAAAGCTTTAATTCTTTTTGGATTTAAAGAGGAATTATTTAATTGCAAAGAATGGAATGAGATTATAGACACTATAATCAAAAATCAGACTAAAGAATTACATAGCATAGCTTTGTATGTCCTACAACTATATTGGATTGTAAAATCGATTTATTTCAATAGTAAAATTAATTATACACCATTTAGAATTCATAGCATTTTATTTCAAAATGAAAGTATAGAAAAGAAAGCTATTGAATTTGCAGTTGCTTCGCTATTTTCAAGTGGTGAAAATAAAAATATCCTTGCCACTAATCTACAAACTTATTGTGAGGAAAAAGGAGTTAATTGGGTATTGAAGTTGCTATATTAATTATTTTATAACTCTAAGTCATAATTGAAATTCGCTTTCTGAATGAGTTTGTAGGATATAAAGAAAACTAAAATAAACAAAAGCAGTAATCCTATAAATTGGATATAATTGCCGATAAGAAAATTCCAAAAGATAAAGTAGAGCAAGAACCCATTTCCTGTTTGAAGTAACCAAGCAAAGAGTCTTAGTTTCGAAAAAGTTTTTCCGCTATTTTTAAAAGGTTTCCAAAACCCTCCTGGTCTTATTGTAGAGGCAAATGTTTGCAGTACTTCATTTTCTGTTGGTGCAGTAAGGAAGGTAATTGTAAGCCAAGTTAAAGATACTATTATTGTTAAAATTACAATTTTGACTGGATAATAATCCATATTATAATTACGTTCTAACTGAGATATAAATTGATATGTATTATTATTGTTGTTATATAACCAATCAAGTATGGGAGGGTAAACTAACGCTGCAAGCATTGCAGATAATTGAGACCATGCATTGATACGCCACCAATACCACCGGAGCATAAAAACTGGTCCAACTCCTGCTGTTAGCGCAAATATATATTTTGTAATTCCTATTAGTGAATCGGAATTTATAGCAATGATTCCAGAAACTATGATAATATAAATCATTGCTATTATTCCGAACTTTTTTGTTTTACTATCCGTAAGGTTGGGATTGAAAGTATGTTTATAAAAATTCTGAATTAATAGAGAACCGCCCCAGTTTTGTGTATTTTGTACAAACGAAAGAAAAGGGATTAAAAAAATACCAACTACCAACACTAGCATCCATGACGGTAGCACTTTTATGAATAAAGATGTAAAAGCCAATTCACCATCTACCGAACTATTGGCATATCCATAACAAACAGCCATAAAAGGTAAAGTAAACAAAACAACTCTAAAAAGAACTATTGATAAGGAAGGAATAAAAACGCTTTTAAGTAAGTCTTTGCTGGTATTGGTTGCCATCAATTTTTGTCCATTCATATCTGGATAATCTAAAATCGAAGCCGACCACCATTGAACTAATATAAAAACAATAAAAGCATTAAATGTTTTAGAACCTATGGCCGGAATAATATTGCAACTAGTTTTTGAAGATTGTACTGTAGTAGCTAAATGTGATAATCCACCTGTGTTTAGAAATAAACTAATTATGATGCTTAAAAACAATACTATAAAAACTATAAATAAAAAAAAATCTAATTTTAAACGTTGCCTAAAACTATTAAAAAAACTTAAAAATATAAAAAGAAAAGTTAATATTACTATTGCAAAATTAATTTCAATTCCAATAATAAAACAGAGAATTTTACTGAAAGCCAATAAACTAAAACTTATTATAAAGGGTAATATTAATAAACCTAAATAAAGACTCCTAAAAGTATGAAGTAATTTTGCGCCTTGACCAGAGTATCTAAAAAATAAAAATTCATTTTCGGTTTTTACAGGAACATTTTTCCATAAATGGGCAAAAAAAGACACACTAAAAGCACTTCCAATAATAGCACTCCAATACAACCACATATCCGAAAGTTGTCCTTTTAGTAATGATGAACAAATTAGTTGGGGTTCAATCATAATGCTACTAGACAATAGCATAGAAAAACCAATAAGCCACCACGATTCTTTTTTGGAGTAAAATATATTTTTATTTTCGCCTAATTTGTTTAATAGCTCTTTCAATTCTACATGATTTTTTATCCACTATAATTTTAATGT
>CAZSZH010000037.1:0-24743 GCA_964610785.1 uncultured Flavobacterium sp.
TGCCAAATAGGTTAATCTGTATTTTAATAATATTTTCTGTTGCTCCTCATCAGAAAAAGCATTCCATTGAGCGGCTGTAAAAATTTCGATACCATCGTCGCAAACCAAATTCACCATCTGATTTCCTTCGGTTTCAAACACCTTGATAAGTTCCTTTATATCATAAGCTTTATCATCAGCTCTACAATAAAATGAATTAAACAATAGCGTAAAAATCCATTGTGTCCATTTATAATAATCTGCATCGGAAGTGCGTACCTCTCTACTCCAATCAAATGAAAATCCGATTTTATCTAATTGTTCTCGGTAGCGTGCAATGTTTTCACGAGTAGTTTTTTCTGGATGTTGCCCCGTTTGAATAGCATATTGTTCGGCAGGTAAACCAAAGGAATCATATCCTTGCGGATGTAATACATTAAAGCCTTTATGGCGTTTGTAACGAGCTACAATATCAGACGCTATATATCCAAGCGGATGTCCAACGTGTAATCCGGCTCCTGATGGATAAGGAAACATATCCAAAACATAATATTTTGGTTTATCGGAATTATTTAAGGCTGCAAAAGTTTGATTTTTTGCCCAATATTCTTGCCACTTGGCTTCAATTTGTTCGTGAAAGTATTTCATTCGTATTTTTTATTTTTCTTCAATGGGCTTCTGCTGTTGCAAGCTTGAGTCATTTATTCAGAAGGTATTTCAAAATCTTTTTTATCAGATTCAATTATTGGTTTTGTATTGTTTGCCGTTTGTTCAACAATCAACAAAAATAAAGTGCAAAATTATATTTTAATACTGAAAATTGAAAACCAGCAAAAGCTATTTCTTTTCGGCTGCAGTGAGCTTTTCAAATTCTTCTTTGGTTACATTTTTAAATGTACTATTGGTTTCATAATAATAGTTAATCCGAGTTTCATTGGTGGCAGCATTAAACGACTTACTTTCACCGTGCCAAGTATTGTTTCTAAAATTATATTGGGTGTAACTTCCGTCGTTTTTATAGCCAAAAGAAGTTTGCTTTATTCGGTTATTCTTTTCATCATAGAGCGTTTCCGTTCTTACAATTAATGTATTGTCCTTTTTATCGATTGACTTATTCAATCCTACTGCAATATTGTTCAAAAATTTATTCTCGTGAAACAAACTGCCATTTGGATTGAAATACTTTGCTGAAATAGCATTGTTTTTTCGATTAATTTCTTTTACCGAAAAAGTTGTTCCTGA
The DNA here is from genome assembly GCA_964610785.1 of uncultured Flavobacterium sp. GTDB lineage: Bacteria > Bacteroidota > Bacteroidia > Flavobacteriales > Flavobacteriaceae > Flavobacterium. The sequence goes on from CAZSZH010000037.1 coordinate 1,222, forward strand.
ATCATAATATATTATTTCTTTGTAGAAATCGTCATTTTCATAATACACTTCTGACTCTAAAATTGTAGTTCCCGATTTGTAAAATTTAGCCAATCCTTCTTTTTTTCCGTTTTTATAGGCGGTAATTTCCTGAAGAAAGCCTTTGTCATATCGTTTTGAGAATCCGTTTAAGCTGTCGTTTTTATATTCTTGTTCTCTGATGAGTTGTCCTTGTTTGTCGTAATCTTTCCAAATTCCAGTTTTAATTCCATGATCATCATAATATTCTTCTTTAATCAATTTGTTATCCGTTGAAATGATTTTATGATTCCCTACCTTTTTTCCAAATTTATATTCTGTCTTGTTTACTAACTCGCCTTGAGGGGAATAGAATTCTGCAAAACCATTTTTTTCGCCTAAACAGTAAGGAATTTTAGCAACTATAGTTCCTGATTTAATATTAAATTGATGGGCAATTCCGTTTACTTTCCCATCAAGGATTGAAAATTCTGAAAGTTTTTGGTCATTATAAAAGCAAATGACTTTACCGTTTCTTAAATCGTTTGGAAGTGTATACCTGAAATTATTTTGGGTGTAAAATTTTAAGTCACCAACCAGATTACCATTTACAAAATTACCTTCTAAAATTTCGCCTTCTCGCTTACCCGTGTAGAATTTTCTTATGCCATTTTTTAAATTGTTCTTATAATTTGTCTCAAACACCAAATTATTATCGCTGTCATACACTTTACAAACACCATCAACTTTCCCTTTTTTGAACTCAAATTCTTGAAATGGCATGCCACTGGAATGATATATCGTTTTTGTCCCGTCTAACAATCCATTCTTATAGGAAGCTTGTGAAAATTTCTGATTATTAGCATAAGTTGTCACTATTTTTGAACCGTTGATGCCATTGTTTATGTCATATTGCACCGACTCGCCTTTGACGCTCAAGAATTGACCTTTGCTATTTGTGTTTTGAAGCGCTTCAACATCCGAAAATTTATTGAGCATTTCGGCAGGATTTAATTCCCATTCCGAAAAGAAAAAATTCTCACTACCTTTAATTCTAGGTAATGAAAATTCGATAGAAGTGGCATAATTTTCTTGGGCATTTGCAAAGAAATTAACCAACAATACTACAATATAAAATGACTTTTTCATTTGATTAATTTTTAAAATACAACATTCCATTGGCATTGGCATATCCAACTATATTTCCTCGTTTGTCTTTCAAAGAAATCAATGTAATCTTTTTTGATATTCCTTTAGAATCGTTTCCTTTTGGGTAATTTATCTTCGGAAAATTTAAGTAAATATTTTTTATTTCATAATCAAAAATGGCGTCTATTAATTCTAATTTATACGTTTGCGGATTTTGGTATACTATGCCAAACTTATTGTCTTTCTTGATGTCGAGGACTTTTTTAATAGCTCCATAGGATTCGTACCTATTATTTTCATTGATTTCGTCATATTCTGCTTTCAGAAATTCGGTGCCATCGATTTGAAGAATTCCAAGTTTATCTCCAATTTTAGAGTAATAATTTGAATTCCCATTATTGGCATACAATTTTTTTGCATACGTCAAATTATCATATTGCATCGGAAAAAGCAATCCTTTTTGATTGGAATACAAACTGTACTTGAATTGATTTGTTTTTTTATCTTTGTTTCCAACCAGCAAGATTACATCACGGTTGTTATTGTTGTCGCTGATACTGTTGGAGTTTTTTGCAATGGTGTCAAATTCAATGATCTTCTTCAAATTGGATGGAAAAATCAAAGCATACTTATCTTTATTTTTGAATTGAACATAATTTTGAAAATAAGAAATCGTATCGTTTCTTTTCAAATTAAAACTTTGATTTTTGAGCTCAATATTTTGTGTCGGTACTTTTAAATCAATTAAAACATCCGGCAATGGTTTATTTTGGTTTTGATTGTATGTACTCAAGACCAACTTGTTGTTTTTTATATTCAAATTATACGAAATAGAAACGGTTTTATTCACTTGTCTGTTTTCCTCGCGCGGCGCCTCAACAGCAATATCGTTATAATCACCTTTAACGACAACATTATCATCGGTCTCCATTCTCAAAGAACCAGAACCAGAACCAGAATAATCTCCAGAACTATTTTGTCTTCGTGAGTATTTCAAAAATTTTTCCAAATATTCCTTTTCAGTTCTGTAAAGTAACTTTGTTTTTGTTATTGTATTTGGAAGTTTTGTAACGTCCCATGCCTCGGTAATTAATGGATCGTTGGCATTTTTTTTTACCAAAAAAGACGTGCTAAAATAATCGCTTTGCCTTCTGATGAAGTTTATTGAAGCATAATTTTCATATATCGTTTGAATAATTTTCTTATTAACAATGTCATAGAAAAAGAATGTTTCTGTGTAATCTTTATTTAAAAGATGAAAAGTATAAATTCTGTCGGTAACTTTTTTATTAGAAAGCACATCAATTACAGGATTTTTCAAAATTGATTTTCCTTCTGCATCAAATACATCTGAAATTTTAGAATTATTTTCAAATTTCGTTGTAAAATACAAATTGTTGCTACAATAAATATGATCATAAACAGGCTCAAACAAAACCTTTCCGGCAATAATTACGCCTTCTTTATTATTGATTTTTGGAGTTAAAACATCTTGATTAGTGTCATATCCCGAAAAATCTAAAGAATCATATTTTGGTTCTAGTATTATTTTTCCTTCTTCGTTGCAAATTCCCCATTTCGTTCCAACTCGATAAGGGATTCCTATTTCTTGACAAAAGGCTTGACCCCAAAAGGACAACATCAAAAGTATCAAAAAGTGATTTTTATTAGATTTCATTTGGTAAAAATGTTTGTTTGTAGACTTTGAATCAATCTTTGAAACACAAGGCTTGTTTTAATTGTATACAAATTTACATTTATTATACTAAAGTCAAAACTTTAAACGTTATAAGCAGTAATTAAACAAATTCTTTATTATTTTTACGGCTTAAAAAAGTTTTTATGGCATCTAATTTTGATAAATTTCAGAAAAGAAGATTGATTTCCTCCTATTTTTCAGTGGTATTAAGTGTATTCTTGGTATTATTCTTACTGGGATTATTGGGGCTTTTCATCATCAATTCGAGAAGATTATCAGATAATTTTAAAGAAGATATTGTAATGACTGTTTTCTTTAAAAATGAAGCTACTGATTCCATTTTTAAATCATTTGAATCAGAAATGAAAGCCAGCAAATTTGCTAAAGACTTCAAATTTATTTCAAAAGAAGAAGCTGCCAAAGAACATGAAAAAACACTTGGCGAACATTTTACAGAGTTTCTAGGAGCCAATCCGCTTTACAATTCTTATGACATTCACCTTAAAGCAGATTATGTAACAAATCCTGAATTTTCAAGAGTGGAGAGTGAGATTCGTAAGAACACTATGGTTGCTGATGTAGTTTATGACAAACAATTAATCACTTTAGTAAACGATAATGTAAAAAGAATTAGCATGTGGGTTTTAATCATTAGCGGAATTTTTGCAGTGATTTCAATTTTACTCATCAATAGTTCGTTGCGATTATCCATTTATGCTAATAGATTTATCATCAAAACCATGCAAATGGTGGGAGCAACCAAAGCATTTATCAGAAAACCATTCATTAAAAAAAGCATCATTTTAGGAGTAATAGGTGCTTTGTTGGCAATAGTTGCCTTAATTGGAGTTCTTGTTTATGTGGCTACAAACTATCCCGGTTTAGACATATTTAAGAACCAACTATTAACGATATTGGTATTATTGGGAGTTTTGGTAGTAGGCGTTTTAATCACTTGGATTGGAACTTATTTTGCTACACAACGCTTCTTAAATTTGCGAACAGACGATTTATACTAAAATAAAACATAGAAAAAAGACTAAAGAATAGCGATATGATGAAAAATAACGAACAAAAGCCAGATTTTCTTTTTGACAAAATCAATTACAAGTTTTTATTGATTGGAATTGGAGTCATTGCTCTTGGTTTTATACTAATGTCTGGTGGTGGAAGCGACAATCCGAAAGTTTTTAATGAAGATATCTTTAGTTTTCGCAGAATAAGATTAGCACCTACCGTAGTTTTAATCGGTTTTGGAATTACAATTTATTCTATTTTTAAAAAATCTAAATGAAGTGAATAGTAAAAAGTAATTTGTGAATAGCCCATTTAAAAAACTATTTGCTTTTACTAATGACTTATCACTATTACTAACCACTAGTTCCTAAAAATGAATTACATACAAGCAATTATTCTAGCAATTATAGAAGGCATAACCGAGTTTCTTCCTATTTCTTCAACTGGTCACATGATTATTGCAAGTTCTTTTATGGGAATTTCTCATGAAGAATTTACAAAACTATTTACCATTGTAATTCAACTAGGAACCATACTATCGGTAGTAGTTTTATACTTCAAACGCTTTTTTCAAAGTTTTGATTTTTACTTTAAATTACTGGTTGCTTTTATTCCTGCGGTAATTTTTGGATTGATGTTTAGTAAAAAAATCGATGCTTTACTAGAAAATCCAGTAACCGTTGCAATTTCACTTTTAGTTGGTGGTATTATTCTTTTAAAAGTAGATGATTGGTTCACTACAAAAACTGAAATTACAAGCAATCAAGAAATCACTTATTTAACAGCTTTGAAAATTGGATTGTTTCAATGTCTAGCTATGATTCCGGGAGTGTCGAGAAGTGGAGCTAGTATTGTTGGTGGAATGTCACAAAAATTGTCTCGAACTACCGCTGCCGAATTTTCTTTCTTTTTGGCAGTTCCCACCATGCTTGGTGCTACTGTAAAAAAATGCTACGATTATTATAAAGATGGTTTTGTATTAACACACGAGCAAATCAATTTCTTGATAATAGGAAATATTGTTGGATTTGTTGTAGCTCTAATCGCTATTAAGAGTTTCATTGGATTTTTAAGTAAAAACGGGTTCAAACTTTTTGGATATTATAGAATCATTGTCGGAATTGCTCTTTTAATCATTCATTTCTGCATCCAAAAATTAGACGTTATATAATGATTTCCGAAGATTTTCTTGAAGGTCAAATCATTTTAATTGACAAACCACTAACTTGGAGTTCGTTTCAAGCGGTAAATAAATTAAAATACATTCTGAAAAGAAATTTTGAACTTCCCAAGAAATTCAAAATTGGTCATGCTGGAACATTAGATCCATTAGCAACTGGTTTACTAATTATTTGCACAGGGAAATTTACAAAACGAATAACCGAAATTCAAGCACAAGCCAAAGAATATACTGGAACAATTACGGTTGGAGCTACAACTCCATCGTATGATTTAGAAACAGAAATTGACGCTACTTTCCCAACAGAACATATTACAGAAGATTTAATTCAAGAAACCACCAAACAATTTCTTGGCGAAATCGACCAAAAGCCACCCGTTTTTTCTGCTATAAAGAAAGATGGTATTCGTCTTTACGAGCATGCTCGTGCGGGTGAAGCGGTTCTAATTGACTCAAGAAAAACGACAATTTACGAATTTGAAATCACGCGAATAGCACTCCCCGAAATTGATTTTAGAGTACAATGTAGCAAAGGAACTTACATTCGTTCCTTAGCTTTTGATTTTGGAATGGCGCTAAATTCTGGCGCGTACTTATCTGCTTTGCGCCGCACCAAAATTGGTGACTATCATGTTGTTGATGGCGTTACTCCCTTGCATTTTGAAAAATATTTTAAATAAAGTACTCCATTTTACTATCTAAGTCGTTTGTTAATGAGTTTAATTTATCTAAACTATTCATTTATAAACATCAGGATAAAGAAACTTAAAAAACTTGATACTTTTGGTTACCTGAAATATTTTGCAACAAAAAAAGCATATAATATTTAAAATTAATATTATATGCTTTATTAAAGTTGGTCTACTAGGACAAAAACCTCAACGCCTCAATAAACCTCAAACAACCTCTGAGAACCCAATAAATATAGGTGTTTTTAAACTAACCGATTTAATAACACCTCAAAAAACTTTGTAAAACTTCAAAGAATAGTGTATTTTTGCTACGTATTTTACTACGCAATATATTTGACTATGAAACAACCTAAGCATTTTTTCAACTTAGAAACTAAAAAAAACAAAGCTGGAGAGCATCGGATTTTCTTTAACCTATCTTATGGAGAGAAAGAATTTACCTTTGCCAAGCAAACCGCTAAATATACTCCTTTACGCATCTCAACCAAATGGAGTATTAAAAAAGAATATTGGAACGACAAACCAACTTACAGGGCTAACAAAGCCTATGTTTCAAAATTTGGAGTAGATTTAAACAATGAACTAGCAAAGATTGAAAAAACAGCATACACCCAACTATCGAATTTTAGAAGCACTCACGAAAGAGAACCGAGCATTGCGGAATTGAAACAATTAGTGTTTGAAAAACTTAAAAGAAGAATAAAGACGAATAAAGATATTGCAATTATCGAATATATTACTAAAAGTGTAGATACTAGAACAACCCTTGAAATAACTTCTCAAAAAAGATGGTCAATAAATACGGGTAAACAATATACCAATTTAAAAAATCATATTGAGAACTACGAAAAATCTAAAGGAATAATTTTAACTTTTGGAGAACTAACAGGAGAAATTTTTATGGATTTTTTCAAAGAGATTAACGAACTAAATAAAAAAGCAACAGGCGAATACTATGCACACAACACTATAGCAAAAGAAAATAAACACTTTAGAGCATTATTAAATTGTGCTAATGAAGATGAAATTGTTATAGGATTTAAGTATTCTAAAAAAGAATATTTCATTAAAAGACGTGAAATAAAGAATGAAAATTTTTTAAGTATCGAACAATTACAAACAATTATCAATACCGATGTAAGCCATTCAAAAGAGTTTACACACGCAAGAAATTATTTGATTTTATCTTCTTTCACAGGTTTAAGGATTGGTGACATGGTGCACCTACATGAAGTAAAACCCGAAATGCTCACACATAATTCAAAAAAGTATGAATGTTTTACAACTAGAATAAGGAAATCACAGGAAAATAAAGACGAACTCATTACGACAATACCAATACTTTTACCAATAAAAGAATATCTAAAACTAAATGAAAAAAAGTTCCCTAGATTCCCCGCACAATCCAACATTAGGAAAGACATTAAAAAATTTCTAATTCATTTGAAGTTTGAAAATGTATTTGAAGTAAAAAAATATTATTACACCATTGACAATGTAGTTACTACACAAGAAAAACTTTGTGACATTTTTACGCCACACGACTGCCGAAGCACCTTTATTTCAAACCTAAAAAATTTAGGTATTCACGATGAAGACATAGAACCCATTACACACCCTAAGCACAAATACACATCAATTGTGCAAGTATATGATAAAACGGCTTTAGTCGGGAAAGCAGTAAATTTAATAAACTCTTTAAAATCAAAAAAAACATCACTTTTTAAGTATTAAAACTACTTGATTTATTAAAAATAGTGTTAATGTCTTTTATACTAGCTTTTAATAAATAGGAATCAAGGTAATCCCTCTTTCAGAAACATTTAATTTGTGAGTATTTTTAAATTTGACATTTTTATTGTACTCTGATAAAAAATAAACTTCACTCGGAAATTCATTGTCAAAAATAATTTGATTTTCTTTTTTAAACTTTGCAATATCCGTTATTTTTTCTCCTTTATAAAAATATTCAATTTCTAAATTGACTTTTGGAATTTTTGAACTTTCTTTTAAATTGTCTTCAACGTTCATAATTTATGTGTATTAGTATTATTAAAGTTATAATGTTCTCAAAATTATTCTTTAACAATCTTAACAGTTTTAACATTTTCTAAATTCTTAAACTTTAAAATATAAGTTCCAGCACTTAATCCCGTTAAATCTACTTCTTCCTTATTAATTATTGAAGTTGATTGCACTACTTGACCTAAAATATTATAAATTTCCAAGGAATTGTATTTTTCCACCGAATCAATAAATATATTTGATTTTGTTGGATTTGGATAGATTCTAAATTCATTTTTAAGTGAATTTGTATTTAAACCTAAAGCACTAGGCATACATCCTTGGGATGTCTGTAGACCAATTCTTTCATTGAATAATGTTGTTTCAATTCGAACAAATTGACCATAAGTGTACATTTTTTTACATTGATGGTAACCGTAGTCCATATAATTCATAAACATTATACCTGGATAGCTTATAGTACATGTGTCCGTAATTGGAAAAACAGGACATGCATTAGTTGACATAATTGCATTTGAATTAACGCCTTGTAAAGGAGTGTCTGAAACTAAATCATCTGCCGCACAAGCATCTTCATCACCCCAAATATGTTTTAAATTTAACCAATGCCCAACTTCGTGAGTTGCAGTTCTTCCTAAGTTATAATTAGATTGTAAATTACCTACTTTTCCAAATGCATTATATAAAACTACTACCCCATCTGTTGTAGCGTCACCGCCTGGGAATTGAGCATAACCCAACGTGCCTGTGTCAGTTCCGCCAAATTCTAGAACCCATAAATTTAAATATTTATCTCTGTTCCATATCGTATTAGGTTTAATAATAGAATTTATTGTTGCTATGTCAAACGATGTTTGACTAGTTACAGGATATCGCAAAATTCCATTTGTAGGCATTCCGTTAGGGTCTTGTTGAGCCAAACAAAATTGAATTAACGGGTCAGCGGATTCGCCTTTAAAAGGGGCTGGAACAGTATTAAAATCAACATTTTGTCGTCTATAATCTTCATTTAATACTGCGATTTGAGAATTAATTTGGGCATCTGAAATGTTTCTTCCTATTCCTATAGCCTCGCCATTATGAATTACATGAACAACTACAGGAATTGATATTACTGGTCTTGGTATATACCATAATGCTACAGATAAACTTGCACATAGCGAATTACTTGAACAATTGTATTCGTCTACTAATACATCATAATCACCGCCTACACTTGGAGTAAAATATATTTCCGACTGTGTTCCACACCAATCATCATTAAAAGCAATTGCACTTCCGCCACCAGCTGGATAAATAGTTATTTGAGTATCGAAATTATTTAAACCACATGTAGAAATCTTATATGTTCTGCCAGCCAATAAGTTAGATATTCTAACAAACTCACCACCGTAAGTGCAATTTGGAGTTGGAGAAACAGATTGATTTAATACTAGTGGTGCTACTATAGTTGTAAAATAAGTATTATCATATCCACAAAGTGAGTTTGTATTTAAACTAGATTTGTTTGTGCTATTGATAGGTTTATTAGTTTCATTATAATTTATTAAACCAATACCTTTAGAACGTATCCATTCTTCTGATTGTTTTTCAAGTTGTTGAAGTTTATTTTCCAAATTCGGGTCTTTTTGAATTTGCTGTTGTAAATTTTTCATTGTTCCACATTGTTCCCCTTGTGCATTAATCATTTGGGTAGTTAAAACAAAACTAATTGCTAGAAATAGTAATTTGTATTTCATAATTATCACATTAAATTTTATGCAAATATATAAAAAATACTCTATATAAAGAGGTGTTATATATGTGGTTATATAATTTAATGACATTTTATTGCTTTGCCTTATAAATAGAGGCTACTTATGACGCAAGAAAATAATAAAGACGTTCCGTTAAAAAACGAAAACGAAGAATCTATATATCTTAAAAAAATAGGCGAAAGATTAAAGTACTTTAGAAAAAAAGCTGGATATAATAACTATGAATATTTTGCCTATGACCATAATATTAGCAGACCGCAATATGGAAAATATGAAGCTGGTGCAAATATTCAATTAAATACACTTATAAAAATTCTCAAAGCTATGAATGTAACTTTAGAAGAATTTTTTAAAGGTTTCAATGAATAGTAAATCCCCAAATGTATATTTTTAGGTCATGCTTCGGAATAACACACTTTTTTTAGCTAAATACCTGGTTTTTAGGCGTATAATTTTGCCAGTCTTAAAATATACACTATATTTGTCCTGTAATATAAAAATATACGCCATGACAAAAGTAAAATACATCCGAGTTTCAACGACAGAGCAAAACACAGGTCGTCAAGAAGTAAACGCCAAAGAATTTTCAAAAATCTATATCGACAAAACTTCGGGTTCAATCCAATTCACGGAACGCAAAGAAGCATCTAAGCTAATATCCGACATCGAAGCGGGTGCTATTTCTGAAATCCATATCTCATCAATAGACAGACTAGGTCGTAATATTATCGACATTCTTACAATGGTCGATTACTTCAACCAAAAATCAATAAGACTGTTTGTAGAAAATATCGGTATGTTTTCCCTAATCGATAACAAGCCAAATCCAAGCTTCAAAATGATTGTTAGCGTTCTAGGTAACGTAGCTGAAATGGAACGCTCAAACATGCTAGAACGTCAACGCCAAGGCATCGAATTAGCGAAAGCAAAAGGAATTTACACGGGGCGTTTGTATGGTACACGAATGACCGATACTGAAACTCTTACAAAATGGAAATCAGTTGTTCGGGAACTTAAAAACGGAGAATCATTAAGGAGAGCATCAAAAATCGGGGGGTGTTCTCTAGGAACTGCCCAAAAAATCCAGCGATTAATAGCGTCATAAATCAATAAAGGTCATGCAAAACATGACCTTTATTTTTTATAAAAATTCTGAAACACTACACGCACACCATAAAAGATAATGCCATTTTAATCCAATAGAACTATATTTTTGTTAAAACCTTCATAGCTAATACTAAACCGACACGGTACAATAAGGAACATTTTTGGCGTTAAAAAATCTTAAAAAAATTTAAACGCATATCCATAGGGCTTATATTCACTGCTATTTTACCGTGCAATAGTAAAGCGGGTAACAGTGCAATTATTCAAGTTGCTGAATACGTTTTCGGATTTTTTCGATTTCAAGACTTAACTGGAGTTTTTGCAACTGCTTCTGCAAAGCTTGTTTTCGCATAGGGTCGTTCTCAACCGACAACTGAGTTTGTTTAATCTTAATTTTATCGTCTAGAGTTTCCATGATTCCAGTTTTTTGGATTAAGGTAATATTCGGGATTGTACCTATTTTTATAAAGCTCCAAGTTTGCTAAAACTAAATCAGAATTACCCTCTAGAAAGTGAATGCTGTATTTTATTTTAACCCCAAAACCGCAAATTATTTTCCACTCTGTGCCGTTTTCTCTTAAAAAATTATAAACCTCTTTAGTCAAATTAGGATTAAAATCATGAAACATGTCAAAATTATAGGGTGCTAATCGAGTATTGTCGCAACCATTTATTAGTTTATCTATAGTAATCATTAGCTGTTATTTTTTAAAGTTTTAATATTATTGTTATCCTTCGTAATATATTGCTTCCAACCATTAAGGTCGAATATTACACTCTCATGGTAACTTAATTGTCCAAAGCCAAGTCTAAAGCAATTTATCAACTTTCGCTTATTTGGACATTTAACATAACTGTGAATGTGATTATGACCATTAGTTTTCTTTTGCTCCACAACATAGTTAATCTCGACTTTAGCCTCTGCTAGTTGTTTTAAAACAAAGAGCATAATTATGTCAATATCCTTAACCGTGTATTTGTGTGTCGGGTCAATCGTGACAGCATAGTATTTATCCTTTCTAGTCCTTTGTGGTTTAAACTTACCTATCAACAAGTGATGTATTTGCCAATGACCATTCTTATCCTTATACAAAGTAGCTTCACTACAATTATTTTCTAACGTACTTATTATTCTTCTTACGTTACGTGTCGACATCAAGTATTTATTTGAAATGTCCTTTACTGTTAAATATTCATTTTTGTGCATTTTTACTAATTTTTAAACGCATGTAACCATTTAGGCAATTGGAATAATGCCATTCAATAGTTACTTATTTTATAATAAATATCTCGGCTTTATCAAAAAGCCGAAGGAATTATTATTTATTTTTTAATAACTTTAAAATTCAAAGAAAAGAATTTGGTATAAGTTAGGTAGTGGCACACCCACGGCTTTAAAAAACCGTGTTTGCCATTGGATTGTTGAATCAAATTTTTAGAATTTGTTCTTTGAAAGTTTAGAAAGAGATTCTAAAATGTTTTTCGTATAATATCTTTTACGATTACTAATACGAAAATCAATTAAAATTCTTCCATCTCTTTCCATTTCAAGAAGTGTATTTTCACAAATATCGAGCATTTGCATCACATCTCTTGAATTAAGGATTTCTTTGTTCACCTTAAAATTGGAGTTGAATCGGGAGTTTAACGTTATGCGTATGAAGTTTCCTTCACCAGATTGTACTTGCGACATAACTACCCTAAAAGCGTACAATCTTAATTACTACAAAGATACGAAATAAAACAGGGGCTGTCAAGTTTTAGTAGCGGAAATCGCATGAGGAAAATTACTACGTAATTTACTACGTAGCAAAAAAATAACCCCTGTAAAGTATTGTTTTTACAGGGGTTTTTCATTTTAACAGTTGGTCTACTAGGACTCGAACCTAGAAAGACTGCACCAAAAACAGTTGTGTTACCATTACACCATAGACCAATTAGTGCTTGAATGCGGGTGCAAATTTAATACATTTTTTATTGTAAGCAAATAATTATTGGCTTTTTTGTTGTTGTTATTGCATAAAAATAGATTTCTTTGTTTAAATAACAGATTTTAAATCTCTTGAGAATAATACCACAGTTGAAATCAAAGTTAAATCAAGGTTAAAATTACATCAAAATTCAAAATCAATCAATAATCGAATTATTTTTGGTTGTTGTAAGTAATCGAAAAAAAAATATAGCCTATAATCATTTATATTTTCAATATTTTTTAATTCGAATTACAAAAAATAGTTTCTTTGCAGATAAATTAACTTCATACTACCTATGACATCATTTGATTTTAAAAAGTGGAACAACATAACGGGTTGGCTCGTGTTTTCAATTGCGTTAATAACCTATACCCTAACTGTAGAGCCAACAATGAGCTTTTGGGATTGTGGCGAATATATTCCCACCGCTGCAAAACTAGAAGTAGGTCATCCTCCAGGAGCTCCTTTATTTCAAATGCTTGGAGCTTTTTTCGCCATGTTTGCCACCAGCAAACAAACCGTTGCATTGATGGTTAATATGATGTCTGTTTTTTCAAGCGCTTTCACTATTTTATTTATGTTTTGGTCGTCGACCATTATCTTAAAAAAAGTAATTTCTTCTTATGCTGAAATTACTAAAAATAGCAGTATTGTTATTCTTGGAAGTTCTTTCATTGGCGCCTTAGCCTTTACTTATTCCGATAGTTTTTGGTTCAATGCTGTAGAAGCAGAAGTTTATGCAATGGCAATGTTATTCATTTCATTATTGTTTTGGCTGGGCTTACGATGGGAACAAGAAATGCACGAACCAAGAGGAAATCGATGGTTGATTTTAATCAGTTTAGTGGTAGGACTTTCTTTTGGGGTTCACTTTATGGCATTACTGACTATCCCTTCAATTGGATTTTTATATTTCTTCAAAAATTATAAAAAAGTTACCCTGAAAAATTTCATTTTAGCCAATATAATTATAGTTGCCGTTTTACTTTTTATCTTTAAACTGCTGCTTCCTTATACTCTTGCTCTTTTTGGAAAGACCGAAATATTTATGGTAAATAGTCTGGGTTTACCTTTTAACTCAGGTACTATATTCTCATTACTTTTTATAGTTGCTTTTTTCTATTTTGGACTAAAATATACTAAAGCCAAAAATCATCCGACTTACAATACTATATTGTTGTGTGTGTTATTTGTATTAATTGGATTTTCTACTTGGATGATGTTGCCAATACGTGCCAATGCGAATACTCCAATCAATGAAAATAAACCTTCCGATGCTGCAGAGGTTTTAGCTTATTATAATCGTGAACAATATGGTGTTAACCCTTTATTTTATGGTCCGCAATACACCGATGAATTTGCTGGTTTAGATCCAAATGAACCCTATTTAAACAAAGCACCCAATTATGAGAGAAATGATAAAACAGGTAAATATGAAATTGTAAATGATTTCAAAAATGCCGAACAAAATACTGATGATGCTCATAAAGCCATTTTACCGAGATTGTGGAGCACTGACAATGCGCAAGGATATATTAACTTTGTAGGTGTGCCAAAATTCACCATAAAACCTGAATATGCCGAAGAAAAAGAACTTACCGACGTAGTTTCAGAATTTCGACAAGCCTATGCATCGCATAAAATTGATAATGATGGTTATGTTTCGTTTTTAAAAGCTTACGGTGATTATCTAAATGTTGAAAAACCATCCACTTGGGATAATTTAAGCTTCATGTTTGAATACCAATTTGGATATATGTATGGCCGTTATTTACTTTGGAATTTTGTCGGAAAACAAAATGACAATCAAGGTAAATATGACAATCTAGATGGAAATTGGATGAGTGGCATTAAATTTATAGACCAAATTCATTTGGGATCTCAAGAAAATCTAACTCAAGATATTTTAAATAACAAAGGAAGAAACTTGTACTATTTTATTCCTTTCTTTTTAGGATTAATCGGATTAATGTATCATGCACAAAGAGACTTGAAAAGCTTTTATGTACTTTTAGCCTTATTCCTCTTTACAGGAATTGCCTTGAAAATATACTTAAACGAAAGACCTTTTGAACCTCGCGAAAGAGATTATGCTTTGGTTGGTTCATTTTATGTCTTTGCTATCTGGATTGGATTTGGCGTCTATGCCATTTATGAAATGATTAAAGAAAAAGTTACTTCAAAGCTCGTAGGTCCAGTTGTAATTGGAACCTGTTTACTTGCTGCGCCTGTTTTGATGGCTTCACAAAATTGGAATGACCATGATCGATCAGGCAGATATACAGCAATTGCGATGGCAAAAAATTATTTGGCATCATGTGATCCAAATGGAATACTTTTTACTATCGGAGATAACGATACATTCCCTCTTTGGTACGCACAAGAAATAGAAGGCTATAGAACCGATGTAAAAATAGTTAATACCAGTTTATTAATGACCGATTGGTATATTGACCAAATGAAATACAAAACGTATAATTCTGATGGTTTACCAATTTCATTTGAACACAAACAATATGTTGCAGACAATCGCGATGCAATTGTTTTCAATAAAAAAGTAGATAGTCGATGGAATCTCAAAGATTTTATTGCCTTTGCCAAAAGGGAAGATACCTTATCTCAAGTAGAAATGCAAAGCGGTCACAAACTACATTTTTTTCCAACCAATAAGGTTCGATTTAATGTTGACAAAAATGCAGTTATCGCTAATAAAATAGTAAATCCTGCTCAAAATGATTCTATTGTTCCTTTTATAGACCTTGATATTAAAGGTGGTGCTCTGTATAAAAATCGATTAATCATGTTGGATATTTTATTAAATAATAATTGGAAACGTCCTATTTATTTCAGTCCTGGAAGTTTTGGTGATGATGATTATATATGGATGAAAAATTATCTACAAATGGATGGAATGGTTTACAAATTAGTCCCTATTAAAACACCTGTTATCGAAGATAATTACCCTGATATGGGAAGAATGGATACTGAAAAAATGTATACCCTTGCAATGAAGTGGGAATGGGGCAATGGAGAAAATCCTAAAGTATATCAAGATCCTGAAACCAGAAGAAATAGCATTTCTTATCGCACTAATCTTTCCAGGTTGATGCAACAACTTATTGATGAAGGCAAAAATGATAAAGCTAGAAAAGTAATTGAACTGGCATTAGCTAAAACTCCAGTTGATTTATATGGTTATTACTTGACACTTGAGCCTTTTGCAACAGGATATTATCAAATAGGTGAGAAAGAAAAAGCTCGCGAATTAATTGGAAAATTAATGAATAAGTATAAAGAGCAACTCAAATATTTTAGCACTTTCAAATCGTCCGATCAAACTTTTATGGCAACCGATATTATTACGGCGATTGAACGTTACCGCAGTTTGTTAACGGTAACAAAAGAGCAAGGAGATATTGAATTTTACAATAAAAGCAGAGGTGAATTTAATTCCTACAACAATCGCTTTCCGAGATTTGGAAGAGACAAAGAATAATTAGTTAAATGTAAATTTTGAATGCCAATGATACTATTATTGTTGGCATTTTTTTATTTTTGAAATATGAAATTAAGTTGGGTAAAGACACACTGGTCAATTAAAAAATTATTTTCAAATTATGTTTGGGACATTGCTAACAGAGAAAATAAAGTCTACTTAACCTTTGATGACGGTCCAACACCTGCAATTACTGAATGGACATTGGAACAACTCAAAAACTATAATGCTAAAGCAACCTTCTTTTGCATAGGAGATAATATCAGAAAATATCCTGAAATTTTTCTAAAGGTAATCCAAGAAGAACATTCGATTGGAAACCATACTTTCAATCACTTAAACGGATGGAAAACTAGTACTCAAAATTAT
This sequence comes from uncultured Flavobacterium sp., assembly GCA_964610785.1. GTDB lineage: Bacteria > Bacteroidota > Bacteroidia > Flavobacteriales > Flavobacteriaceae > Flavobacterium. The sequence goes on from CAZSZH010000037.1 coordinate 17,683, forward strand.
ATTGAAAACGCCGAATTATATGAAATTGAACACTCAAAACTGAACACTGACCAAAACAAACTATTCCGTCCGCCTTATGGAAAAATAAAACTTTCTCAATCTAAAACACTACGAAAATTAGGCTACAAGATTATAATGTGGGATGTACTTAGTGAAGATTTTAACCAAGAAATCACTCCAGAAAAATGCTTTGAAAATGTTATTAAAAATGTAACTTCAGGAAGTATTATCGTTTTTCACGACAGCCAAAAAGCGTTTCGAAACTTGGAATATACCTTACCAAGAACCTTAGCATTTTTAAAAGAAAAAGGATTTGTGTGTGAAAGAATCGATTAAACTTGTTCCTGAACTAGACCAATAATAGTATTAGCATCCAATTCACCCGATTGTCTCCATACCATTTGACCTTCTTTATAGATCATTAACGTTGGAAGTCCTTTTATACGAAGTGCTTCGGCTAATTCCTGATTTTTATCCACATCAATTTTAATCACTTTTGCTTTATCACCAAGCGCTGCAGCAACATCTCTGATTACAGGATGCATAATAACCGATGATTCGTTCCACTCTGTGTAAAAGTCAATTAACACAGGAACTTGAGCATTGATAAGTTCTCCAAATTTTGACATAAAACCAAAATATTTTGTTTTCTTTAGCTAAAAAAAGAAATATTATAATACAAATGTAGCATATTTAACGAATTATACTAAACTTTTCCCTTTTTTTAGTTCAATTACTGTTATTTCGGGCATAATACCTACTCTACCCGGATACGCATGAAACCCAAATCCGCGATTTACATAAATATATTTACCTGCTTTTTCATACAATCCTGCCCATTGATTATATACATATTGCGCCGGACTCCATTTAAAAAAACCAGGGATTTCTATTCCAAATTGTAACCCATGCGTATGTCCCGAAAGGGTTAAATGGAAATCTTTGGGATGTTTGTTGACTTCTGCATCCCAATGGCTTGGATCGTGGCTCATTAAGATTTTAAATTCATCTTTGGTCAAACCTTCAGAAGCTTTATGTAAATCGCCCGCTTTCTTAAATTTTACACCCCAATTTTCAACGCCTACTAAAGCAATTTTATCGTTCCCTTTTTGGATGTAAGTATGTTCATTCAACATCAAATTGAATCCTATTTTCCCGTACAACGCTTTTATATCATGAAAATTTTTTGCTTTATCAGCTTCCGACTTCCAATCAACATACTCACCATAATCGTGATTTCCTAAAACAGAATATTTTCCATATTCAAATTTCTTAATTCGATTGAATGTTTCAATCCATGGGAGCATTTCTTTGGCATGTGTATTGACAATATCCCCTGTAAACAAAATCATATCGGCCTCTTGCTGATTGATCAAATCGATAGCATAATTTATTTTTTCGGTATTGTCAAAACTACCACTGTGCACATCTGAAATTTGGGTGATTTTAAATCCATCAAAAGCATCGGGCAACTCTGGAAAGAAAATCTGCTGTCTGATGACTTTGTAATTGTATTTCCCAAACGTCATTCCGTAAATTAATGATGAAAACGGAATAGCCGCTATTCCTAAAGCAATCTGACTCACAAATTTTCTTCTTTCTGGCAAAAAAGAATCTTTTGACACGCCTGAAAATTTTGAAATAGATGCCAAAAAAAGTCGAAAAATATCCTCTAGAAGCAAAACAACGGTAATTACTATTTTGGGAACCAAAGTGAGCAGTAAAATCCCTAAGGTTATCATTGTTATTTTAGTTTGTCCTATGCTTCTATCGAAAGTTGTGAACCCATATCCAATAAAAATTATTACTGCAAAAGAAATGACAAGATAAGTATTCAAAACCCATCGCACTTTGGTAAATGTTTTCACAGCTTGAAAAGCATAAAGCTCTATTAAAGCTATGATGACAAAGAAAATTATTAAGCGTAACGCCATCAATCAAATTTTTAACAAATTAACGAAGAAACTTAACGCTAATCGATAGTGTTAAATATATTTTAACAATCATTTAAATTCTATTCAAAAAACAAATGTTTCTTTTTGAAAGTTTCTCTATTTTTACGCTTCAAAAAAAATATACAATATGTCACAAAAACGCCTATACCTTCTTGATGCTTACGCGTTAATATTTCGCGGTTATTTTGCCTTTATAAAAAACCCAAGAATTAATTCGAAAGGAATGGATACTTCGGCAATTATGGGCTTTATGAATGCTTTGATGGACGTAATCAAACGAGAAAAACCCGATCATTTAGCTGTGGCTTTTGATAAAGGTGGAAGCGATTATCGTTACGAAATGTACCAAGAATACAAAGCACATCGTGACGAAACTCCAGAAGCCATCAAAATTGCAGTTCCCTATATCCAAGAATTGTTGAAAGCGATGCACATTCCAATTATTGAAAAAGCTGGTTTTGAAGCTGACGATTTAATTGGAACTTTAGCCAAACAAGCCGAAAAAGAAGGTTTTAAAGTGTTTATGGTGACGCCCGATAAAGATTTTGCGCAATTGGTTTCGGAAAATATTTTCATGTACAAACCGGCTCGAATGGGCAACGACATTGAAATTTGGGGAATTCCCGAAGTGTTGGAAAAGTTTGAAATTGAGCGACCAGAACAAGTTATTGATTTCTTAGGAATGATGGGCGATGCCGCCGATAACATTCCGGGATTACCAGGCGTTGGTGAAAAAACGGCTAAGAAATTTTTAGCAGAATATGGTTCGATGGAAAATCTTCTGGCCAATACGCACCAACTAAAAGGGGCAATCAAAGATAAAATTGAAGCCAATGCCGAACTGGGATTATTGTCTAAAAAGCTAGCTACTATCCTACTCGATTGCCCGGTTGAATTCAATGCAGATGATTTTGAATTGTCAAAACCTGATGTTGAAAAAACCGATGCCTTGTTTCAAGAATTGGAATTCCGTCAAATGAAAACCCAATTTGATAAATATTTCGGAACGGGAAAAGAATACGACGAAATTGAAACCAATGGAGCTTCAATCGATACGCCGCAAACTGCAAAGAAAGCTCCAGTCAAAAAATCAAACGAAGACCAATTTGATTTGTTCGGATTTTCAGACGAAGAAAGTGGCGAAATAAAGACCAATTCACATTATGCAACTTTAGAAAACACCAATCATAATTACACCATTATTCAAGGTGATTTGGGTACGAAATTGTTTTTACAAAATTTAATGAATCAAACTTCGGTGTGTTTTGATACTGAAACTACTGGAATTGATGCGTTGAATGCCAAATTAGTAGGCATGTCATTTTCTTGGCAAAAAGGCGAAGCATTTTACGTTCCGTTTCCCGAAAATCAAGAGGAAGCGCAAACTTTAATTGAAAAGTTCAAACCGTTCTTTGAAAGTGAAAACATTGAAAAAATTGGACAAAATATCAAATACGATTTAAAAATTCTAACGCATTATGGTATTGCAATCAAAGGAAAATTATTCGATACGATGATTGCACATTATTTAATCAACCCCGATATGCGCCACAATATGGATGTTTTATCGGAAACCTATTTAAAATATTCTCCCAAATCCATTGAAGATTTAATTGGTAAACCTGCCCGGTCGGCAGGCGGGAAAGGTAAAAACCAAAAATCAATGCGTGATGTTGCTTTGGAAGATATTAAAGAATATGCTGCCGAAGATGCCGATGTTACTTATCAATTGAAACAAAATTTCAGTCCGATTCTCGACAAAGCCGAAACTAAAAAACTATTCGACGAAATCGAAATTCCGTTAATTCCCGTTTTAGCCGCAATGGAATTGGAAGGCATCAACTTAGACGTGCCTTATCTTAAAGAAATGTCGATAGAAATGGCCAAAGAAAGCGCCGCTTTAGAACAAAAAATCTATGAAACCGCCGGTGAAAAATTCAATTTAGCCTCTCCAAAACAATTGGGCGATATTTTATTTGACAAATTAAAAATCGGTGGCGCCAAACAAAAGAAAACCAAAACCGGTCAATACGCCACTGGTGAAGAAGTACTTTCGTATTTAGCGAACGAACATCAAATTGTGAAAGACATTTTGGATTGGCGTCAAATGGTAAAATTACAAAGCACTTACATCGATGCATTACCCAATCAAGTCGATAAAAAAACAGGTCGCGTGCACACCGATTACATGCAAACTGTTGCGGCTACTGGGCGTTTGAGTTCGAACCATCCGAATTTACAAAACATTCCCATTCGTACTGAAAGAGGCCGATTAATACGAAAAGCATTTATTGCTCGTGATGAAAATTACACCTTATTGTCTGCCGATTATTCGCAAATAGAACTTCGAATTATCGCTGCTTTATCTGGTGAAGAAAACATGATTAAAGCCTTTCAAAACAACGAAGACATTCACCGAAGTACCGCTGCAAAAGTGTTCAATGTGCCTTTAGAAGAAGTCACCAAAGAACAACGTAGCAATGCCAAAACCGTAAATTTCGGAATTATTTATGGGGTTTCGGCGTTCGGACTTTCCAACCAAACCTCGCTTTCGCGTAAAGAAAGTGCCGAGTTGATTGATGCCTATTATGCAACCTATCCAAAATTAAAATCCTACATGAGCAATCAAGTTGATTTTGCCAGAGAACATGGTTACGTTCAAACAGTTTTAGGAAGACGACGCTATTTAAAAGATATTAATTCGGCCAACATGATGGTAAAAAGCGGTGCCGAGCGAAATGCGGTTAATGCTCCTATTCAGGGCTCTGCTGCCGATATCATCAAAATTGCGATGATTAACATACATAAAAAACTAACTTCCGAAAACTGGAAATCGAAAATGTTGTTGCAAGTGCACGATGAATTGGTGTTTGATGTTCATAATTCCGAATTAGAAAAAATCAAACCCATGATAAAACACGAAATGGAAAACGCGTTCAAAATGGACGTTCCGTTGGAAGTAGAAATGGGTGTGGGTAAAAATTGGCTGGAAGCACATTAAAAAAAGCGACGTAAAGTCGCTTTTTTCTTTATATTTTTTTTGTTGATTCCCGTTGTCTCAACTCCGTTTTAATCACCGTAGTTTTATGGTTGTAAATTTCGTCTTTACTTTCTAGTTTATCAATCAGCATTTTGGTAGCTACTTCACCTATTTCAGGTCCGTGCTGACTAACCGTTGACAAACTTGGCGTCATTCTGCGCGACCAAACGCCATCGGCAAAACCAATAACCGAAAGCTCTTCGGGAATTTTCAAACCTTTTTTAATAGCCATTTTCATCGCCATTACCGAAGCATGTTCGTCGACAGCGAAAACGGCATCCACCTTGTTTTTATCTAAAAATCCGGTTGCTTTAGTATCAAAATCTTCCGCAGTTTCAGACAACACGATCAATTTCGAATCGACTTTCAAACCTGCTTTTTCCAGTGCTTTCTTATATCCGTCAACCCTCAATTTTCCGACACTTAAATTATCAATCGAAGAAAACAACGCAATGTTATTACAACCAGTTGTAATCAAATGATTGGTCGCATCAAAAGCCGAATCCAAATCATCAACAATCACTTTATCACAATTCACTTCATCTGCAATACGGTCAAACATGACAATCGGTGTGCCTTCGTTAATAATGGTTTTAAAGTGATCAAACTTTTGCAACTTTTGCGCTTCTTCAGAAATCGAAAGTATAAAACCATCAATCGTTCCGTTACTCAACATCTCTAGCACATTGATTTCTTTTTCCAATGATTCGTTCGAAATGCACGTAATGACTTTATATCCTTTTTCATCCGCCACTTTTTCAATACCGGTAAACACTTTGGCAAAAAACGAATTTAAAATATTCGGAATAATCACGCCAATAGTTCGAGTGGAGCGGTTTTTCAAATTCAAACCAATCACATTGGGTTTGTAATTCTTCAGCTTTGCATATTCTTGTACGCGTTGCTTTGTAGGTTCGCTAATTTCCGGACTGTCGTTCAACGCTTTAGAAACGGTCGATACAGAAACGCCCAATTCTTTGGCAATTTGTTTTAAAGTGGCTTTCGATTTCATCTTACTATTATATAAGGTGTAAATTTATAAAAAATTAAATGAAGGAGCGAATGGTTTGGGCATTTTTGTAATCCATTTTCCCGCTTTTCGTTTCAATCTTGCCCAAAAAGGCAAGTATTTCCACTTCAATCGGGGCTAAAAAGCCAACGAAGAGCACTCTATAAATCCTTAAAATTCAAAATAGTAATTAAAATTAGAAATCATTTTTGTAAATATAATAAATAATTGTACTTTTGCGCTCCCTTAATTGGGAATGGAATGTTTAATTAAAATAATATTATGGACGCATTAAGCTACAAAACAGTTTCTGCCAACAAAGCCACCGCTGATAAACAGTGGATTGTTGTAGACGCTGAGGGTCATAACTTAGGTCGTTTTGCTTCAAAAGTCGCGATGCTTTTAAGAGGTAAATACAAGCCAAGTTATTCACCGCACGTTGACTGTGGAGATAACGTAATTGTTATCAACTCAGAGAAAATTAATTTAACTGGAAACAAACTTGACGAAAAAACATACATTCGTCATACAGGTTATCCAGGAGGACAAAGAAGTTTAACTGCTAAGGTAATGCAACAAAAAAACCCTGCATTATTAGTAGAAAAAGCTGTAAAAGGAATGTTGCCTAAAAATAAATTAGGAGCGCAATTATTCCGTAATTTAGATGTAAATGTTGGTTCTGAGCACAAACATGGCGCACAACAACCAAAAACCATTAATCTTAACGACTTAAAGTAATGGGAGTTATTCACAAAATCGGTAGAAGAAAATGTGCAGTTGCACGTGTTTATGTTACTGAAGGTACAGGAAAAATTACTGTAAACAAAAAAGAATTTGCAACTTATTTCCCAACAGCTACTTTACAATACAAAGTATTACAACCCATGTCAATGACAGAAAATGTAAACAACTTTGACGTAAAAGTAAATGTATATGGTGGTGGTTCAACTGGGCAAGCAGAAGCTGTGAGAATGGCTATTGCAAGAGCAATGTGTGAAGTAGAAGCTGAAAACAGAGCTATCTTGAAACCAGAAGGATTACTAACAAGAGATCCAAG